>JADZEM010000061.1 GCA_020850535.1 Chloroflexota bacterium | reverse complement strand
GGGACTGAAGTCCCCGCCTACAGTCACGCCGTCGCTGCGCGACGGACACCGGGAACAGCGTCGTCCGGTGAGACCGGGGCGTCGCGCAGCGACTGCAGGATCGTAGGCGGGGCTTTCAAGCCCCGACCACGCTGCACGACGACATCAACATGCAATCGCCCTGGGCTCCGGCCATGCAATGTGGGATCCATCGGGGCAATCGGCCATACTGCACCGGGGAGGCGCGCCAGGCCTGGCGCGCCCAGTGCTCGCAGTCACCCGCTGATGGGCCGTGCGCGCCCTTCAGCCCTCGGAGGGATCCACCGTGGAGAAGCGACAACTCGGCCGGACCAACCTCGACGTGAGCGTGCTCTGCTTTGGCGGCAACGTGTTCGGTTGGACGACCGACCGCGACGCCTCCTTCGCCGTGCTCGACGCCTTCGTTGAGGCCGGCGGCAACTTCGTCGACAGTGCCGATGTCTACTCGCGCTGGGTGCCCGGCAACGAGGGCGGCGAGTCGGAGCTGATCCTCGGGGAGTGGATGCAGGCCCGAGGCAACCGGTCGAGCATCGTGGTGGCGACCAAGCTCGGGAGTCCGATGGGCGACGGCAAGCAGGGTCTCTCGAAGGCGTACATGGTGCAGGCGGTCGAGGACTCGCTCAAGCGGCTCCAGACGGACTACATCGATCTCTACCAGGCTCACCGCGACGACGCCAACACCTCCCTGGAAGAGACGATGGCCGCGTTCGACGACCTCGTCAAGGCGGGTAAGGTCCGCTGGATCGGCGCGTCGAACTACACGGCGGCGCGGCTGGCCGAGGCGAACGCCATCGCCGCGAAGGGCGGCTGGGCTCGCTTCGAGAGCATTCAGCCGCCGTACCACCTGCTGCAGCGCGCCGATTACGAGGCCGAGCTTGAGCCGCTCTGCCAGCGGGACCAGATCGGCGTCATCACCTACTCGTCGCTCGCCAGCGGTTTCCTGACCGGCAAGTACCAGCCGGGCGCGGCGCTGCCGGCCAGCGGCCGGGCGTCTGGTGTGCAGCAGCGCTTCATGAACGACAAGGGCTGGCAGGTGCTGGCGGCGGTCGAAGGCGTCGCGAGGCGGCTCGGCGTCACGCCGGCCCAGGTGGCGCTGGCATGGATCGCCGAGCGGCCGGGCATGACCGGCCCGATTGCCAGCGCCACCACCCCGAAGCAGCTTGCGGAGCTGGTGGCCGGCGTCGCGCTCAAGCTCGACGCCGACGCCATCGCGACGCTCGACAAGGCCAGCGCGTAGGGAGAGGCGGCAGGCGGATGCGGATCGCGGTTGGCGGCATCTCCCACGAGACGAACACCTTTTCGACCATTAAGACCGACCTGACGCTCTTCGAGCGGCGCGGCGTCCACAGCGCCGAGGCGTTGCTGCCGGCCTTCGCCGGCACCAAGACGATCGTCGGCGGGTTCATCGACTCGGCGCGGTCCGAGGGCTTCGAGGTCGTGCCGACGATGCTGGCGGAGGCCGCCCCCTCCGGCACGGTCACTGCCGAGGCGTTCGACCGCCTGACCACCATGCTGCTCGACGGCCTCCGCGACGCCGGGCCGCTCGACGGCGTGCTGTTGGAGCTGCACGGCGCGATGGTGGCCGAGCGGGCCGGCGACGGCGACGCTGAGATCTTACGTCGAGTACGGGCGCTGGTAGGGTCCATCCCGATCGTCGCCGTCCTCGACCTGCATGCCAACATCTCGGACGGCATGGTCGCCCTGGCCGACGCGCTCGTCGGCTACGACACCTACCCGCATATCGACATGTACTCACGCGGTTTGGAGGCCGGCGCGATCGTCCACCGGATGGTGGCGCACGGGCTGCGGACGGCCCGCGCGCTGCGAAAGCCGCCCCTCCTGCCGCCCCTTCCCAAGCAGTGCACCAGCTACGACACGCCGATGCGGGCCTTGATCGAGCTGGCGCACGAGCTTGAGGGGCAGCCCGGCATGGTCGCGGTCACGGTGGCGGCGGGCTTCCCATATGCCGACGTACCCGAGGCCGGCCTGGCCGTCCTGGCGATCTCCGAGGGGGACCAGTCGCTCGCCGACCGGGTGGCGGACGAGGTGGCCGCGCTGGCCTGGGCCAGACGCCAGGAGTTCGTGGTCCAATGCACTCCAGTCGAGGATGCGCTCGACATCGCGGTCAGCCACCCGGCCGACGCTGGCGGCCCGGTTCTCCTGGCCGACACGGCGGACAATCCCGGCGCCGGCTCACCGTGCGACGGCACGATCCTGCTGCGCGGCCTGCTCCAGCGTGGCGTTCAGCAGGCCGCTGTCGGGGCGATCTGGGATCCCGCCGCCGTGAAGGTCTGCCAGAAGGCCGGCGTCGGCGAGACCGTCACCCTCGACCTTGGCGGCAAGGTGGATGCTCTCCACGGGGCGCCACTGACCGTGACGGGGCGAGTCCGCCTGCTCACCGACGGCAGCTTCGTGAATCTCGGCCCGATGAACGCCGGCGCCGAGACGCGGATGGGACCGACGGCCGTCCTGGCCATCGACGGCGTGGACGTCATCGTCACCAGCAACCGTGTCCAGGCGCTGGATGCTGGCATGTTCCGTTCGCAGGGGATCGACCCCGGCCGCAAGCGGGTGCTGGTGCTCAAGTCGAGCGTCCACTATCGCGGGGCGTTCGAGCCGCTGGCCTCGCGGGTCGTCGAAGTCGATACTCCGGGCCTGAGTAACTCCGATCTCTCTCGGTTCCGGTACCAGCACGTCCGCCGCCCGATCTTCCCGCTCGACCCGATGGAGTAGCACCGAGACAGCGTCTTCAGTTCGTCATTCGTGTCGCGAGGCGGGGGACATGTCCCCCGCCTGTCTGAAGGACTCTATCTCCTTGAATGTGATTTGACTGTCCTCCCGACCGAAGCGACATACGACCTCCCCTCCGTCATCCTGACCGAAGCGAGGAACGAGCGGAGTGGAGGGATCTTCCCCTGTGTGCCGACACGAGGAAGATCCCTCGACTGCGTTCGCAGGCTCACTCCGCTCGGGATGACGGGCAGGGTTCGCAGGCTCACTTCGGTTGCGACGACGGACACGGCATCAGCTTCAGCCTCGCGAGGCATTGGGTCAGGCCAGAGCGGCCAGATCGCTCGTGCGGTCAGCCGCCGGGCGGCGTGGGCACCATCCAGGGGAAGACGTACGCCTGGAGCATCACCACCACCCCGATGAACGCCGCCAGCGCGATAGAGTGCCAGAAGACCGTCCGGAAGATCGGGCCGACCGCGTGCGCGCCCTCCTGGGGATCCTCGTAGCAGGCTGCCGTGGCGACCGTGATCGACTGAGCGTCGATCATCTTGCCCATCACCCCGCCTGACGAGTTGGCCGCGACGATCAGGATCGGATTCAAGCCAAGCTGCTCGGCGGTGATCCGCTGCAGGCTGCCGAACAGCGCGTTCGACGCCGTATCAGAGCCGGTCAGGAAGACGCCAAGCCAGCCGAGGTACGCGGCGAAGAACGGGTACAGCACGCCCGTAGCCGTGAAGGCCAGACCCAGAACGGCGTCCAGGCCCGCATAGCGAGTCAGGAAGCCGATGCCCAGCACCTGGGCGATAACCAGGATCGGGATGCGCATCCGTCGGGCCGTCCGCGAGCCCGCTTCAGCCCACTGGCCGGCCGAGAGGCGCACGAACAGCCCGCTCAGCACTGCCGCCACGAACACGCCGGTGCCCGCCGCCGAGAGCCAGTTCAGCGGGAACTGTGCGGCCTCGGGTCTGGCGTCGGCGGCGGCGACGGGCGGGGTGCGCTGCACCAGCAGGTGGAGCGCTGGCATATCGAAGACGGGGCGCGAGGCCGTGCCGCTGACATGCAGGCCGAGCACCTGGGCCTCTACCGGTGGCAACGCTGTGTCGAACGCCGTCTTGACGCTGGGAGCGCCCCACACGCCCACGCACATCACGAGCAAGACCCAGGGCACCCAGGCACGCACAGTCTGCCCGAGTGTGTACGGATATCGGTACCGCGCCTCGTCGGCCGGCCCGCCAGCGCTGTCGTCTCCACCGCCTGCCGTGGCGGCCAGCCGTTCGACCCGCAGCAAGAATCGGCGTCGCGGATGCCAGACCTGGAGGAACAGCACCACCGCCACCACCGACACGATGCCCGAGATCACGTCGGTCAGCAGGTGCAGCCCCTCGGTTCCCGAGACGACGAACTGGGCGACGGCGAAGACGCCGCCGGCTACCAGCGTCGCCGGCCAGACCTCCCAGACCTCGCCCCACGATCCGCCCTCCATTCGCACGAACGTAGCGACCAGCCAGAACGGCACCAGCACCGATGCGAACGGCAATTGCCGTCCGGCCATGGCAGAGATCGTGACTTCGTGGAGGCCGCTCACGGCGGCGAGGGTGATGATCGGGGTGCCGATGGCTCCCCAGGCGACGGGCGCGGTGTTCGCCAGCAGGTTCAGCACCGCCGACTGCAGCGGTGCGAAGCCGAGGCCGACCATCATCGCCCCGGCGATGGCGACGGGTGTCCCGAACCCGGAGGTTCCCTCGATGATCGCCCCGAACGAGAAGGCGATCAGCAACACTTGGAGCCGCCGGTCAAACGAGATGTGAATGATCGACTCTTTGACGATCTCGAAGTTCCCGCTGATCAGGGTGATCGTGTAGAGCAGCATCGCCGCCACGACGATCCAGATGATCCCCATGAACCCTGACAGGACGCCCAGCACGAACGCCGAGATGCTGCCGGCCAGCGGCATGCCCATCACGCCGAGCGCCACCGCGAACGCGGCCACGACGCCGATCAGCGCCGCCAGCGGCGCGCTGACTCCGAGGTGCCGCCGACCTTCGGCGTCCCGGTGCGGGTGCAATGCGATGAAGTAGAGCAGGACGACGATGGGCAGAGCAGCAGCGAGTGTGGAGAAGACGACATTGCCAGTTGGATTGTAGTTCTGGAAGTACATGTGCGACCCCCTATCCGAAATGGACGGTCAGGTACAGCTTAGTCCTGCCTTGGCAGAGCCGCATAGGCTGAATGTCCGACGAATGACCCAGCAGACACGAAAATGTCCCACTTCTTTGACCATTGGCACCTGCACTTGCGAACCTGAGACGAGAAGCTGATATGCTCGCGAGGCAAGATCTGTTGTCCCCTACGGCGGCGGCAGTCGACGAGGTGCTCCATGGTAGAGCGACTATCCGGCAAGCAAGCGGGAGGTTGCCTCGTGGCGGGCACCTCAGCCGAAACGAGACGAGCCGGGAACAGGCAGGTGACCCGCCACGCTCGGTTCTTCATCATCATCGTGTGTCTCGTCCTGGCTGTGGCCATTGTAGGTACCCACGCAGCACTTGCGAACGAGCCGGCCAGGGTGACGCTCATTCCGCCGGCAGTACCGGCAGACGTGACGACTCCCGGTCACTGGAAGGTCTTCGCTGGCGCCCGCGACGCGCCCGGTGAGTTGGCCGCACGTAGCGGCGTCGGCATCGATGCCAGCGGAATAGCGTACGTCGGAGATCCGGTCAACAAGCGCATCCAGAAGCTCACTCCGGATGGTGCTCCAGCCGGCTCGTTCCCGATCTGGCCCGGCTACATCGAGCATGTCGGAACGATCCGAGGAATCGTCGTGGCTCCAGGTGGCGACATCGTCGTGCTCTTCGCGGATCCGCTGCCGCTCAGCGGGCCAGAACCGTACTTCTTGGTCCGCTACGCGGCGTCTGGCCAGCCATTGGGACAGTTTGGTCAGGCCGGTGACGGCCCGGAGAGCCTGGAACTGGCCCGTCAATCTGGTCGTGGCCGATGCCGGGAATGGACGTCTCCAACGTCTCTCACCGACCGGTGCCGTACTGGAGATCATCGGTCTCCCCCAGGAGCGACCAGACCTTCGACCAGTACCGCAGGACGTCGCCATCGACGAGGCTGGCAATCTGTACGTGGCTGACCTGGCCTATCAGCGCGTCTTGAGGCTCGCTCCTGATGGCCAGCTACAGGAGATCGTGCTGCCCGATCCGGTCGAGCCGCGCACGACCGAACAGTTCGGTCAGACCATCGTGGAGACCGAATTGACAACAGCGCTCGGGTCAATTGCTGTCGGCGGCGGCTATCTCTATATCTACTCGGTCTCCCGCAGCGGTACGGTGTCACACATCTTTCCCGCCAGAAGCCAACTCAAGCGGATTAGCCTGCGTACGGGTGCATCCCGCTTGCTGAGTACGGCCGGTCTGTCTCCGCTGACGCCCGGCACCCCCATCGCGCGACCGCATAGCATGGCGGCCGATCGCAGCGGCACGCTTTACGTCACCGAGTACAGTCAGTACGGCGGAGCGATACACGTACTGTCGCCAGACGGCGACGCTATCGATCATTGGCGCAGCCAGGAATGGTTCGGAAAGCTCTTTCGGCCAGGGCTCATCACCTTCGGTGCTGACGGACTCCTGTACGTCTCTGAGCATGGTGGCTGGCTGATCCGTGCGTACACGACGGACGGCACACCATTGGGCGACTGGACCATTTCGCAGGCAGGGGGGATCGCAGTTGACCAAGACGGCGCCATCTACGCAACAGGTGGTGGCTGGCAAGGCTCTGGACAGATCCAGAAACTCGCGCCGACTGGCGAAACGATCGCCAGGATCGGCGCACCGGCCGACGCGCCTGGGACCCTCATACTCAGATGGCGATCAGATCCGTCGCAACGCGGTCGTCAGGGTGAATGCCAATGGCGAAGTAGACAAGCACTGGCAGCCTGCTGGTGTGGCCGGGGACCGGTATGTGCCAGAGGCGGTGGACTACGTCGTGGCTCCCGATGAGACGGTGTATATCGCCGACAAGGGGAGCGTGTACAAGATCGGGCCGGATGGTCGGCAGCAGGCTCGCTGGCGGGCGGAGGATCTTGATCGATGGGCGCCGCGTGGCCGCACGTTCACCGCTACCGCACTCGCGCTGGACCCAGACGGCGCCGTGCTGGCGCGCTGGGGAGATGTCCCGGTCGATGATCAGCGCACTGGCACAACCATGTTCGCGCGTATCACATCATTGACCGTGGACGCAGCAAGCAACGTCTACGTCCCAGGGCGATTGCATGTTGATGTCGTCGTGCGGCGGCGTCGGGGCTTGAAAGCCCCGCCTACAGTCATGCAGTCGCTGCGCGACGCTCCAGTCGCACCAGTGCCTGCCGTTCCCCACGGCCGTCGCGCAGCGACGGCATGCGTGTAGGCGGGGACTTCAGTCCCCGACCGCCCGTTCCATGATGCTTCGGGTACACCAGCGAACATGCAATTGCCCTGGTCTACGTCAGCCACGGTGGCCCGTTGCCGGTCAAACGGTTGGGACCGGACGGTACGGTGCTGGCCGCCTGGGGAGCCATGAGTCGTGGACAGCAGGAGGAACGAGGCGACACGGTCGATGCGGGAGTCGTCAGACTGGATCGACAGGGCAACATCTACATCTCGATCAGGTCAGAGATCCGCCGGCTCGTGTGCGAAGACCCCTCGTAGGACTATCAATCTGCGAGAATACAGATAGCGATGCGTAGTCCGACACCAACCATCACACGCCCTGACCTTGACCGAGTCCAGATGGTCGTGGCGAAGGCGCTCAGGCCGTTCAACGTCGTGCTGCTGGACCGGGCCACCGAGGTCACACCGTCTACCAGTCGCGGTCAAGGAGCATCCTATGGAAGCGGTGAAGATACTGGAAGGCCGCGAGCCGGTAACTCGGACCTACGATGAAGAGGCCGATGTCCTCTATCTCGCGCTGGGCGCACCTCGCGCGGCCATGGGTGTCGATGCTGGTGATGGCGTCATCCTGCGCTACGACGAAGCCGCGCATGAAGTGGTCGGCGTGACGCTGGTGGGCGTACGCGCCAGGCTCCTGCGTCAACTCGCTGAAGGGGCCTGACACCAGATGGCTCCACGAAGCACGCCGCCCCGAGCCGAGACGACGCCGACGATCACGCACCCTGACCTCGACCGCGATCAGACGGTCGTGCCGAAGGCGCTACGGCCGTTCAAAGTCGTGGTCTTGGACTGCGACTGCCATTCGTTCGACGACGTCGAGGTGGCGCTCTGCCGGATCATCCCCGGGATGACGCGGGACAAGGCCCACCAGCACGCCTGGGAAGTCCACACGACCGGCGCGTCGGTTGTGGCGCGCGCGCCGAAGGAACGAGCCGAACTGTACGAGCACCAGCTTGCAGCACGCGGCCTGCGGGTGACCATCGAGCCCGACTGAGCGCGCGTCAGCCCCCGATGCCGCGGCCCTTACGCCGCTCCTCGAACAGCCGGCCCACGTGCCGCATTCGCTGGGCTGCCGTGAAGTTCGTGAGCAGCGCCAGTGCGATCAAGACCGCCACCAGCAGCATCGGGTGGACCACGTCGGACAGCATCAGCCCGATACCCAGCACGACGATGCGCTCGGGACGCTGCAGCAACCCGACCTCGCAGTCCAGGCCCAGGCCCTCGGCGCGGGCGCGGCAGTAGCTGACCATGAACGACCCGGACAGCGCCAGCGCCGACATCACCATCGCCAGTTGATCGTCGGCCCTGGCGTACCAGACGACCAGCCCGACGAAGACCACCGCTTCCGAGTAGCGGTCCAGGACCGAGTCGAGGAACGCGCCGAACGCGCCGGCCGTGCCCGCCGCCCGCGCCACCGCGCCGTCGAGGAAGTCGAGCGCGTTGACGATCAGGAACGTCGCTCCGCCAACCAGAAACCAGCCCTGCGCGACCATCACTGCCACGACGACGTTCAGCAGGAACCCGAGGTAGGTCAGCCAGTTCGCCTGGATGCCGGCGCGCGCTAACGCCACCGCGAGCGGTTGGACAGCCTCACGGAACCCCACCTTGACCGAGCGCATCCAGACAGCCACGCGTGTACCAAGCCTCAGGAAGAAATCTGGGTGGGGAGTCGTGCAGGCGGCCAGCATCGACCGGCCGCCCCGGTGTATGAGCGATTCTGGAAGGTATGGTACCCGAGCGGGCGCTCCGGCCGCCGGAGCGCCCGCTCACTGGCCGCCGGCTACTCGCCGGCGCCGCTCTCCGCGTCCGCGCGGGCGGGCGGCGTCGGGCGGGACTCATCGCGGATGAACGCCTCGACCAGCTCTCGCGCGATCTCGTCAGGGTGCTGGATCGGCGGCGACTTCATGAAATAGGCCGACGGCCCTTCGAGCGTGCCCGAGATGTCGCGGTCCATTGCCAGCTTCGCGCAGCGCACGGCGTCGATGACCACGCCGGCCGAGTTGGGCGAGTCCCACACTTCGAGCTTCAGCTCGATGTTGAGCGGCACGTCCCCGAACGAGCGGCCTTCCAGCCGGATGTAGGCCCACTTGCGGTCCGTCAGCCAGGGCACGTAGTCGCTCGGGCCGATGTAGACGTTCTCCGGCTCGATGTCGAACTCAAGCTGCGAGGTCACGGCATTGGTCTTCGAGATCTTCTTAGACTCCAGCCGGGCGCGCTCCAGCATGTTGTAGAAGTCCATGTTGCCACCGACGTTCAACTGGCTCGTGCGCTCCAGCTTGACGCCCCGATCCTGGAACAGCCGCGCGAGGACACGGTGAGTGATCGTCGCGCCGACCTGGCTCTTGATGTCGTCGCCGATGACCGGCAGGTTGTGATCCTTGAAGCGGTTCTGCCAGTACTCTTCGCGGCCGATAAAGACCGGGATGCAGTTGACGAAGCCGCAGCCGGCCGCCAGGATCTGCTCGACGTACCACTTGGTCGCCGTCTCACTGCCGACCGGCAGGTAGTTCACGACCACGTCCGTCCTGGTCTCGCGCAGGATCCGGACGATGTCCGAGGTCTGGCCCGGCGCCTTCTGGATCTTCTGGTTCAGGTAGAACCCCAGGCCGTCGTGAGTCATGCCCCGGCTGACCGGCACGCCCAGGTTCGGCACCTTCGAGAAGACGATGGTGTTGTTCGGCTCCTGGAAGATCGCCTCGGAGAGATCCTTGCCGACCTTGTTCGCGTCGATGTCGAAGGCGGCGCTGAATTCGATGTCGCGGATCTTGTAGCCACCAAGATCGACGTGCATCAGTCCTGGGATATCGTCGCCCTCTTTGGCGTTCTTGTAGTACTCGACACCCTGCACCAGAGCCGAGGCGCAGTTCCCTACGCCGATGATCGCCACGCGCACAGCGCCCACTTCGCGCTCTCCCCTCGATGATGCTCGACGGCGTGAGCGGCCGGATCGTGCGGGCGCGGCTGCGGTCCCGAGCGATGCCGGTCAGCGCCAGCCCGTCGGCATCGCGCTTGAATCGGCCAGACGCAGAACGGCCTGGCGCGGAGGACGTAGGGTACCGCCGACGGGCGCGCGGCCCGTGGTACAGTTTCGCGGCAAGACTACGCCAGAGAAATCTAGCGGCAGGGAAGAAATCCGTGCAAGAAACCCGAAACTCGCTCAGCGATCTGCGTCACCGCGTATCTGACCTTCAGGTGCGTCTTTGACTTCGCTGACAAGCAGCGAAAAGTAGCCGCCCTCGAAGAGCAGTCAGCAGCGCCCGATTTCTGGGACGATGCCGAAGCGGCCCAGCAGGTTCACAAGCAGTTGTCCGGTCTGCGCGACGAGGTCACACCGTGGGTTGACATCTCGAAGCGGATCGACGAGGCCGAGGTGCTGCTGGAGTTGGCCGTCGAGGCCGACGACGCCGACACCCGCGCCGAGGTCGACGCTGAGCTGACGGCCATCCAGGAGCGTCTCGCCGAGCTTGAGTTTCGGCTGTTGCTGTCCGGTCCGTACGACCGCCGCAACGCCGTGGTGTCCGTGCATGCTGGCACCGGCGGCACCGAGGCGCAGGACTGGGCTGAGATGCTCCTGCGGATGTACGTCCGCTGGGCCGAGCGCAGCGGCTTCAAGACCGAGATGCTCGACCGCACCGAAGGTGAGGAGGCCGGCATCAAGAGCGCCACGGTCCAGATCCGGGGCGAGTTCGCGTACGGCTACCTCCGCAGCGAGCGCGGCACCCACCGGCTGGTGCGGCTGTCGCCGTTCGACCAGGCGCATCGTCGCCAGACCTCGTTCGCGAAGGTCGAGGTGATGCCGGAAGTCGACAGCGACATCAACATTGAGATCCGCCCCGAGGATATCAAGCTGGACATGTTCCGCTCTGGCGGCCCTGGCGGCCAGAACGTCAACAAGGTCAGCACGGCCGTCCGCCTGACCCACATCCCGAGCGGCATCGTGGTGGCGTGTCAGACGGAGCGGTCGCAGCTCCAGAACCGCGAGACGGCGATGATGATGCTGCGCTCGAAGCTGGTCGAGCAGGAGCTGGAGCGGCGCGAAGCCGAGGCGGCGGCGCTGCGCGGCGAGCATGTCGAGGCGAGCTGGGGCACCCAGATCCGCCACTACGTGCTGCACCCGTATCGCATGGTCAAGGACGAGCGCACCGCCTACGAGACCAGCGACACGGCTGCCATCCTGGATGGCGAGATCGACGAAGTGATGCGAAGCTACCTCGCGTGGTCAGTCGGTCGCGGGGGCAACGCCTGATCGGCTAGTTGCCACAGTCGCACGTGCGCTTGCAGTCCGGACCGGCGGCGAGCGCGCGCGCCGCCGCGAGATCCCGCACGCGGTACAACGTCAGGTCGTAGTAGCGGTCTTCCTCAACCAGGTATGAGAGCCGCGTCTCCTGAAAGCGTGCATACCACGCCTGGATCCAGCCGTCAGGGTCGTAGCGAGCGTGCCACTGGATGTCCGGCGCGCTGACCAGGACGTGTGAGACGCCAAGTGTGTCGAGATACGCCTCAGCGGCGTCAGGGTCGGGCGCGGTCGCCAGCGTGCGGAATGCCCCCAGGCTGACGTCCACCCAGTACGGCCCATCCACGTAGAAGCCGCGCCGGTCCCCCAGCAGGAGCACGCCACGCACCTCCTCGCCCTGCCGGTTGAGGCGGGCGACGAGGCGGTGATTCGGCAGATGACGCATCAGGTAGGCATCGCGTGACTCCCACCCGACGAGCTGCAGGTAGGGTTGTCCAAACAGCACCGGCACGCCGGCGCAGGCCGTCCCGAGCGCGAGTCCGGCGACCAGCAGCCCGGGCGCCAGTCGAGGCCCCAGCGCCGCGAACCTGGGCGCACAAGCAATTTGCGCCACCACGTAGCCGGCCGCCAGACTCAGCTCGGGCAGAATCGTGGTCAGATAGCGGACGACATGTGCGCCCTGACTCCAGATCAGCAGATGCACCAGTGACAGACCCAGCAGGCCCGAGACCACGCGATGCCCCGGCAGCAGCGTGTAGAGCGGCAACACCATCAGCAGCAACGGCAGACGGGCCAGCGGATACTCATGGCCGGTTCCGAAGTAGATGCGCCAGGGGAGCAACAGGTAGTCCAGCCAGGAGCGGCCCAGCGAGACGTTCGCCGAGATCGCGATATTCAGGTCAGTCTCGCCTGGCGCCAGGAACGGCCAGATCGGGCTGCCGAGCAGCAGCAGGTTCTTGACGTACCAGGGCGCGGCAATCAGGGCCACCGGCGCACCGAACACCAGGAGATCGGCCAGGACGGGGCGGGGGCCGCGTGTCCGCACCGTCGGCGCGAGCCGCCAGAGCAACGTCAGACCCAGGACGATCACCGTGATCCCGCCGAGGTACTTGGTGCCCAGGCCGAAGCCAAGCAGTGAGCCGCACAGGACCAGATCCGAACGACGCTGATCGCGCAGCCAGCGGGCAAACGCGTACACCGCCAGGAAGTCGAATAGGGCCAGCCCGAAGTCGATGTTGGGCATCGGCGCGTAGACGGCGACCAGCGTTCCGGAGAGCAGGATCGCCGCGCTGAAGGCGCCAGTGCGGGCGTCCAGAAACTCATGTCCGAACTGGAAGACCGAGAGCGCCAGCATCAGCGCGAAGGCGAGATGGAGCAGCCCGGCTACCTCGTCGCTCCCGAGCACCAGCCCGATCAGGTAGAGCATGTCCACTGTGAAGGGCATGTTCGCCTGCTGGATGTCCGGCAGGACCGTCAGGCGGCCCAGTTCCAGGAAGCGCCGCGCACCAGCGAGGTGGTACATCAGGCCGTCGTAGCCGGTCGGTGGTGCCAGCGCCTGTACCAGCAGGAGCGCCAGCATCAGCTCGGTCAGCGGCACGCAGAACCCCAGCAGTCGGCCGGCCCGTCGGGTTCCCGCCCGAGCCGTAGCCAACCACTGCCGGGCTGCCAGCACTGCGCTGGGCGCCTCGCGCAGCGACG
Source organism: Chloroflexota bacterium (assembly GCA_020850535.1). NCBI lineage: Bacteria > Bacillati > Chloroflexota > Chloroflexota bacterium. The sequence goes on along the minus strand of JADZEM010000061.1, from coordinate 20,937 downwards.
GCCAGACGACGCCCGCTACCACGGCAAGCGTCAGCACGATGGCCGAGGGCGTCAGCAGGCTGACAAGGCCGAGCGCGAGCATCAGATAGGCTAGGACTCCCGCACCAAGCACCGTCGCGAAGAGCCAAGATGCCAGCGCCGAGTCGGCAGGCTGGCGGCCGGCTCGGAAGATGGCCCGGCCAACCGACGCCGACAGCCACAGCAGACCAGCCAGCAAGAGCAGGCCGTAGAGGTGGGTGAAGATCGCCAGCGGCGTCGGACGGTCAGTTGGGAGGCTCGACGCGGCCAGACGGCCGCCTGCAACCACCACGACGACGCCGGCAGCCAGGGTGATCGTTCGGGTGTGACGTGGCCACAGCGACATCCTGACATTGCGCTCGCCGATCATGGCCGACCACCGGCGGGCCCTGCGTACACGTCTGGCCCGTCTTCCACACGATCTTCGGGGTTGATCGGGATGACGGTCCACCCCAGGCCCGACGCCATCGGCTGATGACCGCGCCGCGCCAACCGGCTGGCTGCGATCTCACAGACACTGTACGCCCCATCCTTGTGTCGCTGACGCAGGTAGAGCGTGTCCAGGCAAACGTAGAACAGGCCACCGTCCTCGTCGCGGACCCCCGCCAGGCGGCTCAGGTCTGTCGGTGTCGCCTCGATGTCCCCGGTCGAGGCCGCCCGCCCGTCCGCCAGGGCGAACGCCAACTCCGGCCCCATCATCGCCGCGCCGAGTGACGGCGACACCGTCGAGCGGCCACGCAGATCACCCTGGAGTAACTCGAACAGCGGTACGGCAACTGGCGGCTCGAAGTGGGCCACGGACGACCATGCGAGCGGCAGCAGCACGCCGAGGCCCACCAGCGGCCCGACTGCCGGCCGCGTGAATCGCGGCTCGATCAGGCGGCCCAGCTCAAGTGCGACCACGCCGAAGGCCGGCGCGATCAGGAAGACGGTCAGCGGCAGCAGCGACTCGACGAACCCATGCAGGAAATAACCGTAGAGCAGCGTCGAGGTGACCAGCGCGCCGAGGACCGTCGAGAGCGTCAGCGACGCCGTGAAACGCTCGGCAGGTGTAGCATCTGGCCGACGCAGCATCAGGAAGGCGAAGCCGATGCCGGCGACGGTGACCAGCAGCACGGGCCGGTTGTAAGTGTCCCGCGCTATGCTCGTCATCATCTCGTACAGCCCGTTCCAGGCCTGGAAGATGAAGCGTGCCCCGGCCGCCTCCGATCCCGCCGTACCACGCCGGACGTAGGTCGCCGTCAGTTCCTGCATGAAGCCGCCCGGGCCATAGTAAGCCAGCACCTGGGCGGCGAACAGCCCGACTGACAGGAGAGCGCCCACCGCCGATGCCGCGATCAGGCTGCTGTCCCGCCAGCCGCGCAGCAGCAGCACCAGCATCGTCATGGTTGCGCCCACGAACAGGGCGGTGCCGTATTCCAACTGGAATAGCAGGAACGTGAACAGCGCCATCCAGACGTGGCGTTTCCGGGCGACGGCCAGCACCAGCCCAAAGAACAGCACAAAGACCCACACGCGGTAGGTGTTGACCGTCCACGACAGGAACCCGACGTAGTCCAGCACCACCGCGAACGCGACCACGCTCAGGCCGGGCCGCCAGAAGGCCCGGGTCAAGAGCCAGAGGCACATCAGCGTGCTGACGACAGAGATGGCGAGCACGTGTACCGGCAGCTCGCGGAGGCCGGCCCGCAGCAGCGCGTAGTGCAGGTAGCGCGGGCCGTTCGGGTTGTGCGAGTAGATGTCGCTGACTGCCGGCTGGCTGGGATCGGTCGCTTCGGCGGTGAGCCAGCCGTAGTCGAACGGATCCCAGATTTCGAGATTTCGGGCATGGACGTACGAGAGGAACGTCTCGTTATTGTCGAGGTAGTAGGGGAACCCAGCGGCCGTCCACCACGAGAGGATCACGAACGCCAGCGGCAGCCCCCACAGCAGGAGCAGGCCCGGCCATCTGGGAGGCAGACGGTTCGACATTGGCGGCCTCACGCATGGCATCAGTCCGCAGCCGAGCGTGGCCGCGACGAGACGCGGCCATGCCACGCACACCTGCGCCATCTGGGACAACGGCCAGCCGTTCCGCGACGTGACGTTCCCGCCTCCATTCAGTCCGAACGAGCTACCCGCACGGGCCGGCCGTCAGCCCGTGCGGCGTCTGATAGAATTCGCCCGGACCGCACATTCGGGGGGCGCCTGGGCATGATTGTGATTCTCGACTACCGAGCCGGAAACCTCCGGAGTGTCGCGAAAGCGCTGGAGTCGGTGGGCGAGCATCCGGTCGTGACCGACGACCCGGCCATCATCGCCCAGGCCGACGGGCTGGTCGTCCCCGGCCAGGGCTCGGCCGTGGACGCGATGAAGAACCTCACCGCCCTCGGGCTGGTCGAGCCACTGCGGGCGTACGTGCGCTCCGGCCGGCCGTTCCTCGGCGTCTGCCTGGGCGAGCAGATCATCTTCGAGTCGAGCGAGGAAGGTCGTGGCGTCGAGTGCCTCGGACTGGTGCCCGGCACGGTCCGTCGGCTGCCCGGCGGCCAGAAGGTGCCGCACATCGGCTGGAACTCAGTCCGCATCCGCCAGCACCATCCGTTGCTGGAGGGCGTGCCCGACAACGCCTACTTCTACTTCGTCCACTCGTTTTACGTGGACCCGGCCGACCACGCCGATACGGTCGGCGAGACGGACTACGGCGTCAGCTTCGCCTCGATAGTCGCGCACAAAAACGTGTTCGCCACCCAGTTCCACCCGGAGAAGAGCTCGGAGATCGGGCTGCGGATCTACCGCAACTTCGCTCGCAACTGCACCGCGCCCCGGGCGGTGACGGCGGTCTCGGCGTCCTCCCGTGTTTGAGATCATCCCCGCCATCGACCTTCAGGGCGGCCGTTGCGTCCGCCTCGTGCAGGGCGATTTCGACCGTTCGACCGTCTACGGTGACGATCCGGCCGCGATGGCCCGTCGCTGGGAGGCGGCCGGCGCGACGCGCATTCACGTGGTCGACCTCGACGGCGCGAAAGACGGCGAGCCGCGCCAGCTTGCAGTCGTCAAGGCGATTGCCGACGCCGTCTCGGTGCCGGTCCAACTGGGCGGCGGCCTGCGGACGCTCGACCACATCCAGGCTGCCGTCGACGCTGGCGTGGACCGGGTGATGGTCGGCACCAAGGCCATCGAAGACCCGTCCTTCGTGGACTGGGCGCTGGGGCGTTTCGGCGGGCTGGTCGGCATCGGGATCGACGCCCGAGACGGCCGGGTTGCCGTTCGTGGCTGGGTGGACGTCTCGGATGTGGACGCGCTCGACCTCGCCCGCCAGATGGCCGAGCGCGGCGTCAAGACCATCGTCTACACCGACATCAGCCGCGACGGCATGTTGACCGGCCCCAACCTGGACGCGATGCGAAAGATGGCCCAGGCCGTGCCCACAGTTGGCGTGATCGCATCGGGCGGCGTCGGCCAGCCCCAGGACATCATCGACCTTGCCGAAACGGGGACCGTCGGCGTGATCGTCGGGAAGGCGATCTACACCGGCAACGTCGATCTCGGGTCGGCCATCGAGGCGCTCGCGTCGCGCGCGTCCGGCTGAACAGCCCAAGGAGTCATTGGCGCGTGCTCACTCGCCGCATCATCCCCTGCCTCGACGTCAACAAGGGCCGCGTCGTCAAGGGCGTCACCTTCGAGCAGTTGCGCGACGCTGGCGACCCGGTCGCCCTGGCCGAAGTCTACAACCGCGAGGGCGCTGACGAGCTGGTCTTCTACGACATCACGGCGTCGTCGGACGGCCGCGACATCATGCTGGACGTGGTGCGGCGCACGGCGGAAGCGGTCTTCATCCCGCTGACGGTCGGCGGCGGCATCCGCACCGCCGACGACGTGCGGACCATGCTGCTGGCGGGCGCGGACAAGGTCAGCATCAACAGCGCCGCCGTGGCCCGCCCGGAGCTGATCCGCGAGGCGTCCGAGTGGTTCGGCGCGCAGTGCATCGTGCTGTCGATGGACATCAAGTGGAACGGCGAGTTCTACGAGATCGTCACGCACGGCGGCCGTCGTCCGACGGGCATGGACGCGATCGCGTGGGCGCAGCAGGGCGTCGAGCTTGGGGCCGGCGAGCTGGTCGTCAACAGCATCGACGCGGACGGCACGCAGGCCGGCTTCGAGCTGCGGTTGACCCGCGCCATCTCGGAGGCAGTCACCGTGCCGGTGGTGGCGAGCGGCGGGGCCGGCAACGCCGACCACATGGCCGATGTGCTGATCGAGGGCAAGGCCGACGCGGCTCTGGCCGCCAGCATCTTCCACTACGGCACGCTGCGGATTGCCGACGTGAAGGCGCGCTGCACCGAGCGCGGCCTGCCGATGCGGCCCGTTCACCTGGACGATGCCCTGGCCGGCGAGGGGGCCGCATGAGCAACGCAGCAGCGGCCGGCGCACCCGACTTCCAGACGTACGACCTGATCCCAGCCATCGTGCAGGACGCTACCAGCGGCCAGGTGCTGATGCTGGGCTACATGAACCAGGAGTCCTATGCGCGGACGCTCGCGGACGGCGAGGTCTGGTTCTGGAGCCGCAGCCGAGGCCGGCTCTGGCGCAAGGGAGAGTCGTCCGGCAACGTGCTCAAGCTGCGGGCGCTGCGGATCGACTGCGACGCCGACACGATCCTGGTGCTGGCCGATCCGGCCGGGCCAACCTGTCACACCGGCGAGGTCTCCTGCTTCTTCACGTCTGTCCACGAGGCCGAGGGCGCACCGCCGTCGTCAGAGGTCGCAGCGGAGCTGTTCGCCACGATCCAGCAGCGGCTGCGTGACCGTCCGGACGGCTCATACATCGCGAAGCTGGCGGCGCGCGGCATCGAGCGGATGGCCCAGAAGGTCGGCGAGGAGGCGACCGAGGTCGTCATCGCCAGCGTCACCCACAACCGCGCGGACCTGATCAACGAGACGGCGGACCTCTGGTTCCACACGTTCGTCCTGCTGGCCGAGAGCGGCCTGACGCCCGACGACATCTGGAAGGCGCTAGCTCAGCGGCGGCGCTGACTCCGGCGACGGCGCGCCGCCCGGGCGCGCCGGGTCCGACTCCTGCTCCAACTTGTACATCGTCTCGAACGAGGCGACGGCCACGTCGATCATATCCGGCTCAGGGTAGCGCGTGGTCAACGCCTGGAGCGCCAGCCCCGGTGCCACGATCACCTGCATCAGCGGGTGCTCGGTGTGCGCACCGCCGAGCTTCAGCACTTCGTAGGCGATGCCGGCGATCAGCGGAATCGCCAGGATGCGCGAGGCGATCCTGATCCACCAGTTGTCGGTCGGGATCAGCGCGAAGAGCAGGATCGAGATCGCCACCACCAGCAACAGGAACGCCGTCCCGCAGCGCGGGTGGGCCGGCGAATACTTGCCGATGTGCTGGCGGTCGAGCGGCTCGCCAGCCTCGAAGGCGTGGATCGTCATGTGCTCCGCGCCGTGATAGGCGAACACGCGCCGGATATCGGGCACGAAGCCGATGGCCCAGACGTAGCCGACCAGCAGGGCCAGCCGGACCAGTCCCTCGAAGATGTGCACGACGAACGTGTTATCGACGGCCAGCTCCAGCAGGCCAGCCACACCCAGCGGCAGCAGGAAGAAGACCCCGATGCCGAACAGCATCGCCACGGCGACGGTCGTCCACTGGAGCGTCTGGCCGAAGGTAGACACGGCCGGCTGCGAGGCAGCGTCAGCAGACGAGGAGAGAGAAGCGCTGGCGGGCTGCTCCGAGGCGTCGTCGCCAGGCGCTCCGTCGGCATCGGCCTTCGGCGCCTCGCGCTCGGCGACCTCCGACGAGAACATCAGCGCCTTCATGCCAAGCCCCAGCGAGTCCCACAGGACCGTCAGACCGCGCAGGAACGGCGTCTTGCTCACCCAGCCGCCGTAGAGGTGGACGGGCAGCCGCTCTGACCGAACGACGATCTCGCCGTCTGGCGCGCGAACTGCCACCGAGGCCCAGCGCCGCCCCCGCATCATCACGCCTTCGAGGACGGCCTGTCCGCCGTAGGTGGTGGGGGAGATGCGTGAGGGCCGGCGGTCGGAGGAGGAGCGTGCGTCTGGCATAGCTCCTCCGCTGACTGCCGGCCCTGTGCGGGGCACTCGACGTGCGAGCGTCAGGGGTCAGGGTGTGGGTTGGGCGTTAGCTCTGCTGCGCCTGCTGAGCGCGCTGCGCGCGGCGGCGGAACCGCTCGACCTGGCCGCCCGTGTCCATCAGCCGCTGCTCGCCCGTGAAGAACGGATGGCAACGGGAGCAGACGTCGATCCTGAGGTTCTGCCTGGTCGAACGGGTCTCGATGACGCTGCCGCAGCCACAGGTGATCGTGGCCGCGGAGTAGCCGGGATGGATGCCATCCTTCATGGTGCGGTGCTCCATTGTGCGGCACGGCAGGTCCGTGCGGCGATGAGCGAGAAAACCAGTGTAGATGAGCCGATGGGAACGGAGGCCCGATCAGGCCTCGACGACCGCCGGCTCGTAGACGCTGACCTTCTTGCGGTCCCTGGTGGCGTTCTCGAATCGGACCGTGCCGTCCACCAGCGCGAACAGCGTGTGGTCCCGACCGACGCCCACATTGTTGCCGGGGCGAATGGCCGTGCCGCGCTGCCGCACGATGATCGTGCCGGCGAGCACCACTTGCCCGTCGCTCCGCTTGACCCCGAGACGCTGGCCCGCGCTGTCGCGGCCGTTTCGGGTCGAACCCATGCCCTTCTTGTGAGCCATCGATCTACTCCGGCGCCACGATGTCGCCGACTCGGACGCGCGTCACGAGCTGGCGATGTCCAGTCTTCCGCCGATACCGCACCTTCGGCTTGTACTTGAAGATGATGAGCTTCTCGCCCTTCGCCTGCTCAAGCACTTCGCCGACGATCTTCGCGCCGTCGATCGCGGGGCTACCGAACCGTGGCGCTGCATCATCAGCCGCGACCATCAACACGCGGCCGAGCTCAATCTGAGCCCCAACCTCGCCGTCGAGACGCTCGACCTCGATGACGTCGTCCGGCTGGACCTTGTACTGCTTTCCACCCGTCTCGAGGATCGCGTACATGACGACCATCCATCCTTACTAGCATACAGCTTCGTGGACACACGAGAGCCGCGACTGGTGTCGCGGCTCGACAATAGTACCAGCCGGCCCACCAGGGCGGCAAACGAGCAGTGTCCGCGGCCACTTTAGGTGATGCTCCGGCCCACCCAGGCTATTTCTTTCGCGACAGTCGTGTTCCGATTCACCGCGCGTACCTTCTCAGGTACGCGCTACGTTGTGGCTTCTTGGTACCATCTCGCCGCCGGTGCTTTGTGAGCGGGCGTTCTCCGTGGCCGGCGAACGGAACAGGGGGCTGCCGTGGCGCGCCAGGTGCTGCTCGGATTACTGTTCGCCGGAGTGTCGGTCATCGCGGCGCTGATTCTGCTGCCGCCCCGTACTGCGCTTGCACACGATGGACTGTCGGTTGCGGCTCCAACGGACCGGCAGCGCGATCCCGAAGCGCGCTCCGAGGCCTCGGAGCTGACCGAAGAGCTGCGTGGCGCGACAGCCGCGCCGCCAAAAGGTCCGGCCGTTCAGGCGGCCATCACTACGAAGGCGCAGCGTCGGCAAGCGCTCATCAACCGGCTGGCGCAGTCCGATCCGTCCGCCGTGCTCGATCTTGCGCTCACGCCGGCCGAGCGCGCGGCGCTGCCGCCGCAGTCTCGCCAGTACGTCGAAGAGCGCGTGTCGGTCGACGGCGAGTTTCAGGTCTTCCACGTCGACTATGAGGACGGCCACAGCGAGTACATCACGCGCCTCGCCAAGGATGGTCGGTTCAGGCCGCTGGCGCTGGGGGCGTCGATTGGCGCGGCCCGGCCAGGGGACGTGATCCAGACCAACGGCGTGGCCCTCGCCGGCAGCGACGCCGTCGTCTCCGATCAGATGGTCGTGATCCAGTCGCCCAGCGCGGTCGGGACCACCGGCAACCAGCGCACGGCGATCATCCTGGCGATGGGCAGCGGCATCGCATCCCACCCCTACGCGAACAAGGCGAACACGGCCAGCATCTTCTTCTCGTCGGCCAACGCCGGCAGCGCCCGCAACTACTACTACGAGGCCTCCTACGGCCAGACGCTCATCGTCGGCGGCAACGGTGTTGAGGGCACGGCTGCCGACGTGTACGGGCCATACAGCATCGCCGCCACCGACTGTAACACCGACACGATCCGCGCGCAGGCGTTCGCGGCGGCAGACCCCGACCTGAACTTCGGTACCTACGACCGTGTCGTCATCTCGGTGATGACGACCACGGCGGCCGGCTGCGGGAGCGGCGGCGTTGGCACCGTGCGTTCACAGTACCAGGGCAGCTACGACGGCGCATTTCAGTACCTGTCCGTCTCGTGGGACTACAACAACGCCCTCGGATCGACAGCCCTGAACGGCAAGATCGGCGGCGTCGCCGTCCATGAGTACGGCCACAACATCGGCGTCTGGCACGCCAATTCCCTCGACTGCGGCACCTCGGGCATCGGGACCGGCATCTGCTACAGCACCGAGTACGGCGACCCGGCCGACGTGATGGGCAACGCGGGCGGCTACGGGCACCCCAATGGCGTCCACAAAGATGCGCTGGCGTGGCTCAACGGTGGGCGCTCCCAGACCGTCACGACCAACGGCAGCTACCAGCTCAATGCGTACGAGGACGGCACGGCGAACGTCAAGGTGCTGCGGATCCCACGCACGCGCAGCTCCGGTGGCACGGTCAACGGCTACTACTACCTGGAGTACCGCAAGCCAACGGCCACCTGGAACGGCTTCCTCTCCGGACGGACCGAGTACGGCAGCGGCGTCCTGGTACACGCATCAGGGGCGAGCCCGCTCTGCACGGCTTACTGCAATCCGGACTTCAGCGGCAGCGGCGGCGGCGGCGACTCCAACCTCGTGGATACGTCGCCGGCCAGCAGCTCGGGGACGACTGACTTCAACGATGCGCCGCTCAGCCTGACCGAGTCCTACGACGACGATGCGGCCGGCCTGACCATCCGAGTGACGGAGACCGGTGCGACCAGCGCCACGGTGTCGGTCTCGTTCACCACGCCGAGGCTCGCGGTGCGGACGGTGATCTACCCGACAGCCGCCGGGCAGGTCAGCGGCGTCGATACGACCTACACGGCCGGCCAGTCGGTGACGCTCACCGCCAGCCCGTCCAACTGCTTCATCCGCTGGCGCGAAAACCGCGCCAACCAGTCGTACACGAACCCATACACCTTCACCATTCAGTCAGACCGGCTGATAGAAGCCGTGTTCCAGTCCACGTCGAGCTGTGCGCCAGCCCCGGCCAACGACGCGTTCCCCGGCTCGACGGTCAACGCCGGGCAGCAAGTCGCGCTGACCACCGGGGCCACGACCGAGGCCAGCGAGCCGACCACCTTCAGCTGCGCCGGGAGCAGCCTCACCATTGGAAAGACGGCCTGGTACACCTATACGCCTGCGAGCTCCGGCACCGTCACCATGTCTACGGCCGGCAGCAGCTTCGATACGGTGCTGCGGGTCTATTCCGGCGGATCGGTCGGCAGTCTGTCTGAAGTCGCCTGCAACGACGACATCTCCAACAACGTCAATACGGCGTCCCAGGTGCAGTTCAGCGGACAGGCCGGGACGGCGTACCGCGTGCAGGTGGGCGGCTACAACTCGGGGAGCGGCAACGCCATTCTGACGATCGCCGCTGCTCAGCCGCCAGCGGCGGACCCTCGCCAGGAAGGCCCGATCACCGTCGCCGGCAACCTGACCGCGGGCGGCACGGCCACCTTCACCGTCTCGATCAAGAACTACGGCGGCATCGCCACGCCGGCCCTCCACCCCTACCTGGGCGGGACGAACTTCGTCGGCTCGGCGTGGCAGGCCACGGTCAGCTCGCCGACCTCGGCGGTGATTCAGCCAGGGGCCACCACGACCTTCACGGTACAGCAGCCGCTGGCCACCGGCGGTCCCTGGACCATGACCTCGGTCGGCCTCTGGAACGACGACACGAACAGCGACTGGAAGGCGTTGCCGCCGAACGGTCAGCAGCAACCGGTGATGTTCCAGGTCGCCATCGCCTGCTCGCCACGCCCGAAGGTCAACGTCGCGACCCGGCTGTCAGGCGACGGACGCCTGCTGGTGGTGCTGTCCGCGAGCGCCACGGACGTCGGCAACCGGATCCTGTCGGTGCAGTTCGGCGCGGACAGCCACACGTCATTGCCGAACGCGCTGATCGACACGGCGGAGCTTGGCAACGGCCGAAGCACTCCCGGCACCGTGCAACTGGCCGGCGCGCCGTCCAGCTACACGTTCTACGTGCGTCGGCAGACGCCCGGACTGCCGGCGACCGTGGCGCTCACCGTGACCGATCTCTGCGGAAACTGGCAAACGTTGGTGGGCGGCGGCACCAGCGCCGGGTTCTAGCGCCACGCCTCCTCGCCGCGGCCCAGGGCTGTGAGCAGGTTATGACGAGCCGCCGGAAGCCGGCGGCTCGGTCGGTTGAGGCTGTTCGACTGGCGGCAGATCCGACAGCGAGCGCAGGCCCAGGTGCTCCAGAAAGTCCAGCGTGGTGCCGAACAGCACCGGCCGCCCGACCGTCTCGCGTCGGCCAACCTCCTCGACAAGGCTCCGGGTGAGCAGCGAGGCCAGGGCGCGGTCGCCGTTGACGCCACGGATCGCCTCGATCTCGGCGCGGGTGACCGGCTGACGGTACGCCACAACGGCCAGCACCTCCAGAGCCGCCCGCGAGAGACGAGCGTGCTCCTCCAGGCCGCGCAGGCGTCGGATGTAGCGCGCCGATTCTGCCGCAGTGACCAGTTGCAGGCGCTCGTCGTGGCGTTGGAGCAGCAGACCGGCTGGGGGACCCTCGCCAAGCTGCCGCGCCACGCGCTCGACCGCCGAGCGCTTGACCTCGAGCAGCCGCGCCAGCTCCCCGAACGGCAGCGGCTCGTCGGCGGCGAACAGGATGGCCGTCAGGTGCGCCGACAGCTCACCGTCCGACAGGAGCGCCCCCCCGAGCGGCTGGTCGTCGTCCAGGTCGTCAGGCGCGTCTGCCGAGCGTCGAGGATCGCTCATGCCGTCGTCTCCCCAGGTGTTGGCAGCCGCCGTGGTCGGACCCAGGCGCTTGCGCCGATGGCCAGCACGACCGCGAGCAGGAGACTGCCGCCCGAGATCGCCAGCCCGACCTGAACCGAGCGCGGCTGGTAGATAAACTCGACGGTGTGCTGGCCGGCCGGGACCTGGACGGCCCGGAACAGGATGTTGGCCCGCTCGATGGGAACATCCTGGCCGTCAACCGTCGCGCGCCAGCCGGGAAACCAGCTATCGGACAGCACCAGGATGCTCGGCGCGGCCGTCGAGACCGAGATGGCCACGCGCTCGGGATCGTCGCGTTCGATGTGAGCCTGTCCGACGGTCGAACCCGCCGCCGGTGACGCGGCCGGCGGGCGCACCGTCTCGCTCGGGGCCAGAATCGCGGCCGTGCGGGGGTTGTGAGCTGGATCGGAAAGACGCGTGGACGCCTCTGCCAGATCGAGCACCTCAGCCTGCGTGACGAGGTAGGCACGTGGCAGGGCGGTCTGGCGCTCGTACAGCTTCACGTCGAAGAAGTCCACTCGCTCGACGGTACTGTCGGGGGTGATCGGAAAGGCCATCTGCCGCTCGTCGTCGATCAGGTTGAGGGCGCGCACATTCAGGATACGCTCTGGACTGACGCTGCGTATCTCCAGCATGGCAACCTCCTGACGTGGGAATTCGACCTCGGCGATCCAATCGCCCGGGGCATCCGGGCCGCGATCGCCCCACCGCTCGACGCGATCCAGGTCCGGGGCCTGTTCGGGCTTCCAGGTCTCGGGCGCCGTGGTCCGGCCGACGGTGAGCGGCAGTTCGCGCACCGAGCCGTTAGGCGCCGTCAGACGGAGGATGGCCACGTCGTTGCCGCGCACGAACGCCCGGGCATCCCCGACGCTGGCGACCGACGAGATGATGCCCAGCTTCGTGAGGCCGCCGCGCGGCAGAGCGCCCAGGACGAGCGACTCGCCGGGCCGCAACACACGGGTCAGGGCGCGGTCGTAGTAGACGGCACCACGCGTGTCGTCCTTGACTCGGCCGGCCAGGATCCAGCGCACCCCCAGCAGATCGAGCCAGCGCGGCTCCGGCGCGGCGTCCAGGCGGCTGATCAGGACGCCGTCGGGCCGCGCCCGCTCCCCGAGCATCGCCTGGGCAAACTGATAGTAGGTCCGCAGCGGCAGCACGCCGCCATCGTAGCCATCCGCCGAGCGGAGGCGGTACTCCAGCGGCACGTTTGGCCAGAGCGTCTCGTTCCACTTGACGGCGAAGAGCAGGTTGTCGAGCGCCAGCCGCCGCAGGCCGCCGTACCGCTCCTCGTACTCGCCGGTCTCCTTGACGACGTACTCGGTGCTGGCGATGCTCAGCGAGCGGTAGCCTGGCTGGGCGGCAGCGCGCGCGAGCAGCTCGGTCGTCGCCTCGCGCGACTGCTTGTAGGCGATGTTCGGGATGGTCTGGCGGTGCTCGAGGTTCGCGCCGGCCAGCCAGAGATCGAGCAGCGCGCCGCCGACGAGCAGCACCAGGAGCGGGGTCCGCGCCTTCGGCAGCGTGACCGCCAGCAGCGCGCCGAGCATCGTCAGGCCGACGACTACGCCCCAGGCCAGCAGCAGCCACTTCGACTGCGGCTGCCCCCAGAAGACCAGCGACAGCAGGGCCAGCGGGATCGCAACGCCCACGAGAAGGCGGCGCACGCGGCCGACCTCCCCGAGCAGCGTCGTCAACGCAGTTCGCCCGCCATCGCGCCACCTGACCAGCCGGTCCAGGCCCGCCGCCGCCAGGATCGCCAGCCCGACGGTCGAGACCATCAGCCAGCGCGCCGGCACCCGAAACGACGAGAACCCCGGCGCGTAGTCGAACAGGAAGCGATAGGCCGACGTGGCGTCCCCGACTGCCAGCAGCAGTCCGAGCGTCACCAGCACCGCCCCGAGCACCGCCGGCCGGCCCGATCCCACCAGTAACCCGAGCCAGGCCAGCGCGAACAGCGCCGTGCCCAGGTGGCCGAAGAACTCGGTGGTGGGCAGGTGCGCCCAGTAGCCAGGGAACAGCGATGGCAGCAGCAGCGGCCACGGCAGCGCATCGAAGGCCGCAAGCTGGTAGCTCAGCCCGCCCCCGCGAATCGACAGCCCAGACAGTTCCAATGTTGGCAGCAGTTGCGCGGCTGAGATGCCGCCGGCCAGACCGGCCGCCACACCGAGCGCGATGCCGCCCGTCAAGAGCAGCCGGAGTCGCTCAACCCAGGGGGGGACGGTCTGCCAGCCGCCGACGACGCGCCAGAGCAGCATGATCCCGACGGCCACCATGGTCATGTAGACCTCTTGCGGGTGGCCGGCCAGGACCTGGAGCGCGATCACCACCACCAGCCCGAGGAACGGGCCGAGACGGGGTCGGCGCACAGTCAGGTCAAGCAGCAGCATCACGGCCGGCAGCCACGCCGCCACGCTGAACTGGTTGATGTGCCCGGCCTGCCCGTTCATGAACCCGCTGAAGGCGAAGCCAGCCCCGCCGAGCACGCCGGCCACGCGACCCAGACCCAGGCTGATCCTGGCGAAGGCGTAGGTGCTCAGCGCGGCGATCCAGAGATGGGCCAGGAAGTTGACGGCGTAGGCGCGCGGCACGTCCAGCAGCGCGAACAGCCACGTCCCCGGGTAGAAGACCGCCGTCTGGGGATTGGCAAGGTAGGGCGTGCCGGCGAAGAGGTACGGGTTCCAGAGCGGCAGGTAGCCCTGGCCGAGCGTCTCGGCGATGTACGAGCGGAGCGGATAGAAGTAGACGAAGGCGTCGTAGCCGCCCAGCACGTGCCCAGCGAACGCGAGGCCCGGGTTGAACAGCAGCACCAGCGCCAGCAGCGCCAGGCCCGCGAGTGCCTCTGGCAGCCAGCGCTCGCGCCGGGACTCCGTTGACGTGTACTCCGTCATCCCGAGCGGAACGAGCCTGCGAGTGCAGTCGAGGGATCTTCCCCGTCATGGCGCCGCACGCCCCTGGAAGAACCCTCCACTCGGCTCGTGCCTCGCTTCGGTCGGGATGACATGGCCTTCTCGTTCGAACCGGGGCCGCGCTAGCTGAAGAAGCGGTAGCGCAGCAGGGTCAGCAGGACGCGCGGACCGTCCCGCCACGCCACGATCTTCTTGCCTTCCCAGTGCTCGCGGCCCGTGTAGGAGATCGGCACCTCGTAGATGCGATGGCCCATCCGCATGATCTTCGCTGTGATCTCCGGATCGAAGCCCCAGCGATTCGACTTCAGCACCAGGCGGTCGCCGATGTCCTTGGTGAAGACCTTGTAGCAGGTCTCCATGTCGGTCAAGGTGGTGTCGAACAGGACGTTGGTGATCAGCGTCAGCAGTTGATTGCCCACGGCGTGCCAGAAGTACATCGCCTTGTGCTCGCCCAGGAAGCGCGAGCCGTAGACGGCTTTCGCGCGGCCAGCCAGGATCGGTCGGAGCAGCACCGGGTAGTCGGCGGGGTCGTACTCAAGGTCGGCATCCTGGATCAGCAGGATGTCGCCGGTCGCGTGCTTGAGTCCCTCGCGGCAGGCCGCGCCCTTGCCCTGGTTTCGGGGCAGGAAGTGCAGCTTCAGGTCGCCGCGCGTGGCGGCCTGCTCTTTGAGGATGTCCCGCGTGCCGTCCGTCGAGAAGTCGTCGACGATGACGATCTCCTTCTCGATGTCGCCGATGTCGACGGCGCGGACCTGATCGAGCAGGGTCACGACGGTGGTGCGCTCGTTGTAGCAGGGGATGATGATCGAGAGCTTCAGGAGACCGCTCCACTCGCCGTACTCGCCGGCTGCTGACTGGCTCCGGGGCCGCCGAATGGTAGCACGCTACTCGTCCCCAGGGGCGAACAGTTGCTGGGTCGTGCCGTTGATCTCATACGTTTCGTACAGGTAGTAGTATCGCCCGATGGCCGCGAGGACCGGCTCGGGGTACAGCTCGGCGTTCAGGACGACCCATGAGAATCGGCGCTCGCGGAGGTCGGCCACGAGGCCATCGGGCGACCAGCGGCCAGCCTGATAGACGTTGCGGAGGTGCGTGGCGTTGCCGACGACCTCCTTGCCGGCCGCGATCCCGTAGCTCGGGTCTTCGAGCAGGACCGGACCGTCGGCCTCGCGCAGCTTCTGCACGAGGTCGCTGGCGGCCCGAAGCTCTGGCTCGCCGGGCCAGCGGCTCAGCACGGAGGCCTGCGCTCCACCATCGGTGAACGACGGGCCGAGACGGTAGAGCGGCCCGTGCGACAGCAGGATGGCCTGGATGAGCAACATGGCCCCGCCGGCGAAGATCGCCAGGTCGTCGTACGGGATGTTCCGTTGCAGTCGGGCGAATGTCTGCCCGGCCAGGACCGCCGAGGCCGCGATAGGGGCCAGAAAGTAGGACTCCCCCGCGCCCCACTTCCCCACGCTGATTGCCAGGAGCATCGAGAAGATCCAGTACAGCTCGAGCGGTCCAGGCTGCCGGGTGCGAACCGCTCGGAAGACCTCCAGCGCGGCCAGCCCGACCACGATCAGGTGGAGATGCAAGAAGTTCAGGTAGTAGTCAACGGCCTGCTTTGCGTCGAACGGGTTGACGTTGCCGACAACCACGTTGACCCAGAAGCCGCCATCGGTCGCCGCGTTCAGCAGCAGCAGCAGGACGCCGCCGACGACGCCGACGACCGCTCCAACGGCCACGCCAAGTCGCAGGTCGCGGAGCGCCAGCGCCAGCAGGCCAGCCGCCACCGCGTCGATGGTCGTCTGCTTGGTGTAGAGGGCCAGCAGGAAGCAGACGGCCGCCGCTGCTCCCCAGCGCCACCCGCGCCCCAGGCAACACGCGACGCCGGCCAACCCAAACAGGACGGCCAGCGCGTTGACGCGGGCCAGCGGCGTCGTGTGGAAGACGTAGACCGAGCCGAGGTACAGCAGGCCGGCCGTCAGCGCCGCCAGCCCGACCTGCTTGCGCGCATACACGACCGCGCCGATCAGCAGCGCCGTCAGCAGGGCGGCCGTCGCCGAGAGCAGCCTGCCCGCCGCCAGCGTCGGCCCGGTCTGCTGCACGATGGCCGACAGGATGGCCGAGAAGACCGGCGGGTAGTTGGACGAGTAGTACGGGTACCGGCTGTTGTCGGTGTAGATCGGTAGGCCGCGAGCCAGCGCCAGCCCACTGTTCAGGTCGTACCCCTCGCCCTGGTCGAGGTCGTACGGATAGCGAGCCAGATTCGTCGTGTGGGCGACGTAGACCAGCAGGTAGAAGACCAGCAGACCGACCGCTGCCGCCCAGATCAGCCCGCCGACGACGGCGAGAACCGTCAGCGGGCCAGTCAGATCGTCGTCAACCAGATCCGCAGTGGTGGCAGTCGGGTGCCGTCCTGCCCTGTACGGTGCGGTCACTCGACGCCGAGCGGCTCGTGCTGTTCGAGCAGCTCCCGCGAGCGGCCGTCCTCGGACGGTCCGATCACGCCGCGCTCTTCCAGCAGATCGACCATCCGCGCCGCGCGCGGATACCCGATTCCGAGCCGACGCTGGAGCAGCGACGCCGACACCTTTCGGTACTGGATCGCCACGCCGACCGCCTTCTCGTAGAGATCGTCGCCATCCTCATCGTCCTTGATGTTGAGCTGATCGACCTCGCGGATGTCGTCGTCGGTGTAGGCAGGCTGCCCGAGCTTCGTCCAGAAGTCCACCAGCGTCTTCATCTCCTCGTCCGAGACGAACGCGCCCTGGAGCCGAACCGGCTTGCTGGCATCCTGCGGCAAGTAGAGCATGTCGCCGCGCCCGAGCAGCTTCTCCGCACCGGCCGAATCGAGGATCGTGCGCGAGTCGATGTGCGAGCTGACGGCGAACGAGATGCGGGTCGGGATGTTGGCCTTGATCAGGCCGGTGATGACATCCACCGACGGCCGCTGCGTCGCCACGACGAGGTGGATGCCAGCGGCGCGGGCAAGCTGGGCCAGCCGGCAGATCAGCCGCTCGACCTCGTCCCCGGCGATCATCATCATGTCGGCCAGCTCGTCGATGACGACGACCAGGAACGGCATCTTCTTCTCGTTCGGGATCTCGGCCACGGCCTTGTTGTACGCCTCGATGTTGCGGGCCGAACGGGCCGCCAGCAGCCCGTAGCGCCGCTCCATCTCTTTGACGACCCACTTCAGGACGCCGACGACCTTCTCCATGTCGGTGACGACGGGCATCCTCAGGTGCGGAATCCCGTTGAAGCCGACCAGCTCGACCATCTTCGGGTCGACCATGATGAACTGGAGGTCGTCTGGCGTGGACTGGTAGATCAGCGAGGCGACGATGGTGTTGATGCAGACCGACTTGCCGCTGCCGGTCGCCCCCGCGATCAGCAGGTGCGGCATCTTGGCGAGATCGCCGACGACGGCCTCGCCGCTCACGTCGCGCCCGAGCGCCAGCCGCAGCTTCGACTTCGGCTTCGCCCACCGATCGGACTCGAACAGCTCACGCAGGCTGACGGTCTGGCCGGTGCGGTTCGGCACCTCGATGCCGACGACGCGCCGCCCCGGCACCGGGGCCTCCATCCGCAACGCGGTCGCCCCGAGCCGCAGCGAGAGATCGTGCTGACGGGCCAGGATCTTGTTGACGGCCACGCCCGGCGACGGCTCCAGCCCGAACTGGGTGACCGTCGGTCCGGTGCTGACCTCGATGACACGGGCCTGCACGTTGAAGCTCGCCAGCGTCTCCTCGATCACTCTGGCCTGGGCGCGTACGTCAGTCTGGCTCTGCTCGACCACCGGGGCCGAGCGGAAGATCGTCACGTTTGGCAGCCGCCACACCTGCGCGCCCGGCCGGCCAGGGACCGACGGCTGCAGCTCCAGCTCGGCCTGGACGGCGGCCGGCTCCTCCTCGCGAGGGCGCGGCGCCGGGCGAGCCTTGCGAACCACCTGCTTGATCGCGCCGGCCAGCGGACGAGCCTGCTGCTGACTGCCGGCGATAGTCACCTTCAGCCGCGGCTCGGCCAGTTTGGCGCGAACCTGGCTGATGCCTTGCCAGGTCAGGCGGGCCAGCAGCGTCGCGCCGATGCCGAGCCAGACGCCGACCTCCAGAAGGGTCAGGTCGAACAGCAGGAGAGCGCCGAGCGCCATCGCCCCGAGCAGCAGCACGATGGCGGCCGGCAGCCCGAGCGCATCGGTCAGCCCATCCGAGAGAAAGTAGCCGAACGCGCCGCCGCCGGCCCGCAGCTCGAACGCCCGGGCGGCCGGCTCGACCTCGCCACTGGGGACGAGGTGGACGATGGCCGGCAGCGCCAGCGAGATCAGCAGCGCGCCGAGGACGCGGACCGTCGGGCGGCTGTTCTCGCCACGGAAACTGGCCGCGAGGCGCATCACACCGAGAACCACCAGCCAGATCGGCGTCAGGAAGGCTGTGCCGCCCAGCGCAAAGGTGAGCCAGTGCTCCAGCGGCGTGGTCATCCAGCCTGACGGGAACGCGATGGCCAGCGCGCTGATGCAGCCGAGGACGATGCTCAATACGGCAGCGATATCGGTCAGCAGCCGGCGGTTCTGCCCGAGCGCCGTGAGCGCGCGCGAGAGCAGGCTCGGGCCTCTTGGCGCGGACGGGGTCTTGCGGCGGGTCGTCGTGGCAGCCGGCCGGGCGCGTCGTGCAGTCGCCACGGCTAGAACAGCGTCATCTGGGACGGCCCCGACTGCGTCGGATCGGTCCCGCCGGGGGCCGTTGCACCGGTCGTTCCGGCGGCTCGGGCCTCGGCCTGTTCGCGGGCGCGCTTGCGGGCCGCCTCCAGCGCGCGCGGCAGCTTGTCAAAATCCTCTTCGAGTCCTTCACGGTACTTCGGCTGGCGCAGCGCAGCGGCCGGGTGGAAGCAGGCGTAGGCCGCGATGTCGCGCCAGGGCCGCAGCCGACCGTGCATCTGGGTGATCCGCGCCTGTGGCCCGAAGAACGTTGCCATCGAGAACCGTCCCAGCGTCACGATCAAGACCGGCTTGATCTCGGCGATCTGCCGTTCGAGATAGCCGTGACACGCTTCGATCTCGTCCGGCATCGGGTCACGATTGCCGGGCGGTCGATGTTTAACAACGTTGGTTATGTACACATCGTCTCGCGAGAGGCCGGCCCGCTCCAGCATCTCGTTAAGCAGTTTGCCGGCCGGTCCGACGAACGGTCGGCCCTGGGCGTCCTCGTGGAAGCCCGGCCCCTCGCCCACGAAGAGGATCTCGGCGTTCGGGTTGCCTTCGCCCGGGACGCCGTTGCGGGTGCCCTCGTGCAGGCGACAGTTCGTGCAGGAGCGGACTTCCTGAGCGATCACGGTCAGTTCCTCTGACATGTCCCCTCCTGGCCCGGTCAGCCGCGGTTCTGTCTGGATGCTACCACCGGTCTGGGCGGTTCCGAATTGACCGGACCATCACATCCACGTATCCTCTCGCTGGCGCCGCACGAACCGTGCTTCCCTCGGCCCGCCTCGGCAGCCATCGCCTTCGAGCCACGGGCCTGACACAATCTTTGCCCGTATCCTTCTGCTGATACAGGCACGATGGAGTGCTCGATGCCCGGACCACTCGCTGGCATTCGCGTTCTGGACCTGACTCGCGCCCTGGCCGGGCCGTACTGCACGCTGATGCTCGGCGACATGGGCGCCGACGTGATCAAGGTGGAGATGCCGGGCACTGGCGACGAGGCGCGCGGCTGGGGACCGCCCTTCATCGAGGGCGAGAGCACCTACTTCATGAGCATCAGCCGCAATAAGCGCAGCGTCACCGTCGATCTGAAGCAGCCCGAGGGCCGCGAGATCGTTCGGAAGCTGATCGAGCAGTCCGATGTGCTGGTCGAGAACTTCCGTCCCGGTCTGATGGACCGCTTCGGCTTTGGCTACGAGCAGGCGAAGGGGCTCAACCCGCGCCTGATCTTCTGCTCGATCTCCGGATTCGGGCAGACCGGACCGCGCGCCAACCAGCCAGCTTTCGACCAGGTCTTGCAGGGCATGGGCGGGGCGATGAGTCTGACCGGCCAGCCAGGAGGCCAGCCAACCAAGTTCGGCATCCCGATTGCCGACATCGGCGCAGGCATGTTCGCGGCGTTCGCTATCAGCAGCGCCCTGTTCGTCCGCGAGAAGACGGGCGTGGGCCAGTGGATCGACGCCTCGATGCTGGGCGGGCAGGTGGCCCTGCTGACGTTCCAGGCTGGCCGCTTCTTCGCCACCGGCAACGCGCCGGGCCTCGCTGGCAACCGCCATCCGAGCATCGCCCCGTACGAGACGTTCTCGGCGTCAGACGGCTTCGTCAACGTGGCCTGCGGCAACGAGCGGATGTGGCAGGCGTTCTGTAAAGCGCTGGGGCTGGAATCGCTGCTCGACGATGCGCGCTTCACCCTCAACCGCGACCGCGTTGGCAACCGTGAGCCGCTGATCGCCGCCATCGAGGCGCGCCTCGGGTCGCTGACGGTGGCGGAGGTCGTGGCGATCCTGGAGAAGGTCGATGTGCCGTGCGGCCCGGTCTACACGCTCACGGACGTCTTCGCCGATCCCCAGACGGAGCACCTGAACCTGCGTCGGACGGTGGAGCACCCGAAGGCCGGCACGATCAGCGTCACGGGCTTCCCCTGGCAGTTGTCGGAGACCCCGGCCGAGATCCGCCTGCCGCCCCCGATGCTCGGCGAGCACACCGACGAGGTGCTGGGTGAGCTTGGCTACTCGTCAGCCGAGATCGCGAAACTCCACGAGTCTGGAGCGGTGTAACGGCTTCTCGCCCACGTCATCCTGACCGCGGCGAGGCACGAACGAAGTGGAGCAGGGCAATCGCATGTTGAGCGCGTCGTGCCGCCGCGTCGGGGCTTGAAAGCCCCGCCTACGCTCCTGCAGTCGCTGCGCGACGCCCCGGTCTCACCGGACGACGCTGTTCCCGGCGTCCGTCGCGGAGCGACTGAATGCGTGTAGGCGGGG
>JADZEM010000060.1 GCA_020850535.1 Chloroflexota bacterium | reverse complement strand
CTCGCGGCCCCATCCTTGCCATACTCCTAGCGGGTCCATCATCTGCCTCCCTTCGGTCATTCAACCTCCGGGTTCCGCAGATGGTGGACCCGCCTTCGCAATAACTGTCGGGAAGTCAGCCCTGTGCGCGGGAGAGGGGGTGGACCGTTCCAGGCCGACAATTGCTGCACTTTGTGCAAAGTATGCAAGATGCAATTGTCGTCCTGAGCGCAGCGAAGGACCTCACCCGCTGACGCGAGTGGTGACGGTCAGCGGGTGACGCGAGTGGTGACGGTCACCCGCTGACGCGAGTGGTGACGGTCACCCGCTGACGCGAGTGGTGACGGTCGGCGGGTGACGCGAGTGGTGACGGTCGGCGGGTGAGGTCCTTCGCTGCGCTCAGGACGACATGGACTGTTGCGCGCAGCATGTGGACTGTTGCGCGGAACATGGTGGATCGACGACGTGTCGCTCTGCTGAACCTGTCCCCCCAGAGACGCGTGCGCGAGGCACGGCACGCTTGTTGCGCTCCTGGGCATACCGCCGGCGCGCAGAAGACGTGCGCGCCGGGGCCACACTTCGCCGCCGAGGCCACACTTCGCCAGGTCTCCACGGCCACCAGGGGAGCGCATGAACCCGGATCACGTCGCGGCGCACGTCCGTGAGCGCAGTGGATTGGACGTCCAGGCAGTCACGCTCGCGCGGGCAGGCTCTGGCGACGATCTGTTGCCGACCGTCTGGGCCGCGATGACTGAGCTGGGCCATTTCTGGGCGGTCGAGGACGGCGAGCGCATCGAGCTGTTCCGTGCCGTCGCGCGGCGGACCGCGGCCAACGATCTGACGGCCTGTCATTCAGCCGTCGAGGCTGCGCGCCGGTTTCTGTCCCTGCATCCGCCCGGCCGACGCGGGGCAGTTCGGCGGTCGCCGGCCACTGCCGTTGCGCCACAGCCCGTGGCACACGACACACCGGCCGCCAGCCTGGACGGCGAGCAGGCCCCCGCCGACAGCGGTGCACCGGCCTGCCAGACATGTGGGGCCGCCGCGCCCCGGACATCCCAGGCGCGGAGCGCGACCGTCCGGGCCAGCAACGGACGGCTGCTCTGCTCTCGCTGCCGCCACGCCGAGCGCGAGCGCTTGCGCTACCAGCAGGATCCCACCTACCGAGCCCGTCGCCTGGCCTACAGCGCCGCGCGTTACCGGCGGAACCAGCAGCCGGCATCCCCGGAGTAGCCGCCGGCCCGGTGGCCCTCACCCCCCGAGACTCGCGCATCCGGCATGACGCCTCGCTCGTCATGACAATGGGCGTCGTGACCTCGTCTTGCGCTGCTGCATGAATTTGACGTGAAGTTGCCCGTGGGGGTTACGCACGCCGCTCATCTGGGCTAAAATGTGCGGGATGCGGGGGCATCACGAGATGGTCGCGAGTCACGTTATAACGGGCAGCACCGCGTAAGGGCGTGAGGCGCGGTTCCGGCTCATTGAGCCCGCTGAGGAGTTCACGTCGGCGACCGGCCTCGAAGGCGGTCGTGTTCGCACCAGGAACCATCCGGGAGCATCCATTCGTGGCTGACAGGGCCGAGAGCAGCCGTCGAGAGGCGGCGCGGGCGGGACAGGGCCAGTGGCCTGCACCTGTTCGGGCTGCTCTGCGCGGAGGCCGACGCCACGCGGGCCTGCGCTCGCTGATGGGCTTTGCTGCGCGCTTGCTGCTGCTCCTGACCGTCGTCTGGGCGTTCACCGGCCCGGTCGACCGCGCCGCGCTGGTCGCTGGCGCTGCTCCGATGCCCCCTGCCGCCGAGCAGGCCCGCACCGTCCTCCAGGCAGCGATCTTCTTCCCTGAGACGGGCTACATCGTCGCGCCCAGCCCACTGGGCCAGTACTTTGCGGCGCGCGGCGGTGCGCGGACCTTCGGCCCGCCCGTCTCCAACGAGTTCACGCTGGCCGGCGCACGGGTGCAGCTTTTCCGTCAGTTCATGCTCCGGCAGGATCCGGGCGGAGCCGTTTCGACGGTTAACCTGTTCTCGATGAACGCGGTCCCGTTCCAGACGGTGGCCGGCCGAGCGGTCCCGCCGATCGATCCCGCGCTGCAAGCGAGCGCACCGGTCCCGGGCACGCCAGACTACGGCCCCCAGGTGCAGGCGTTCATCAAGGCGAACGCCCCCGACGCCTGGGAAGGCTTGCCGGTCCAGTTTGGCCGCCAGTTCACGGACACCGTCCGCTACGAAGACGCCTTCGGGCCGGGGCCGGGCGAGCGCGGCCTGCTGCCGGGCTTCGCGCAGGAGGTCTGGGGGCTGCCCGTCAGCCGGCCGCAGCGCGATCCCGCCCAGCCGAACGTCGTGCTGCTGCGCTGGGAGCGTGGCGTCATGGTCTGGGATGGCCAGACCGGCGCCGTGACCACCCTGCCACTCGGCGAGGCGTTCCGGGCCGTCCTGACGGGCGAGGGCCTCTCCCCCGACGACGCAGCGGCGGCGGCAGCGGTCGGGTCACCGTTCCTGGCGCAGGCGAACGGGCCGTTGCCGAGCGGCGTCGCCCGCCCGGCTGACCTGCCAGACACGGCGATGGCCGACGCCTTCAAGCGCAGCACCGCAGTCGAGGCTGGCGCAGTGGCCGCCCAACTCGAACCGACCCCGACGATCTCCGGCTGGGGCGCGCCCCCCGCTACTACCAATCCCTATCCAACCGTCGGCACGGGCACATCTGGCAACCCGGCCGTGACCGGGCCGGTCGGCACGCAGACCACGAATATGCCGCCCAACCAGGGCTTGCCGGGGGCGATTCAGCCAGGAGCGGCTGGCGCAGCGGCCGGCTCCGATCCCTGCTACGGCGACGAGGAGATCACCTTCTCGCCGGAGATCCCGCGCGTCGGCAACGAGGTCTTGATCGCGGTGACGTCCTCGCGACCGCATCCGTACGGGCGGCTGGCCGGCACCGAGAAGACCACCTTCGTGCGCGAGCGTCCCGGGCAGAAGGGGTACGTCTGGGAGTGGACGATCCAGCTCTCGTACCCGGGCCAGCACGAGTACACCTTCTACGTGGACTCGACCATCCCCTGCAAGAAGCTGCAGGTGACGGTGCGCCAGGGCCTTGCGACCCGCACGCCGACCCCCACCAAGACGGCCACGCCCTGGGGCGGCGACAACGGGAACAACAACGACAACAACAATAACGACAACAGCAACAACAACGACAATACGGACGCGAAGGCCCCGGCGGTCTATGCACCCGCGTACGTCTCGCCAGGGCAGGATCTGCACCAATGCTCGAGCTTCCAATCGCAGGCGCAGGCCCAGAGCGTGCTCCGCTACGACCCGAGCGATCCGAACCGTCTGGACGCCGAAGACGGGGTTGAGGATGGCATCGCCTGCACGACTTACAACTACTCGTCCTACCCGAACGACCGCGACTTCAACCCGGTGACGCGCACATATGGAACGTCTATCCCAACGCTCACGCCGGCGCCCACCATCACCCCGACGCTGAAGGCATTTGTGGCGAGCGACTACCTCGGCCAGGGTGACCGGTACGGCTGTAACGACTTCAGCATCCAGCCGCCCGACGCACCGGCGCCTGTACGCTACCAGGCGCACGCACAGGCAGTCCTGCGCGCCGATCCTTCTGATCCGAACCAGTTGGACACCGGCTATGACGGCAAGGCGTGCGGCGGCATAGAAGCCGCCAATGATGACGTTCCCAGCGGTATGATGCTCGGCCCATTCGATACGGTGCCCGTCGTGCGGCCCACGCGCACGCCCACGCCGCGCGCCGTTCGGTAGTCAAGAGGGCAGCGGGTCGGGGGGTGAGGTCACCCGGGCCGGGCAACGCCCTCCGGCCGTGGCCCCAGTTGGGCCTCAACGGCCGCCCGGACCTCCGCATCGTTGGCGGCGTAGGCCCGCAGCAGCCCGAAGCAGCCGGCCAGCATCATGTCGCCGTGCGGCACCGCCAGGTATGGACGGTGCCGCGAGCCACGCAGCAGCCCGCGCCTCGGCCCGGTGATCGCGACGAACGGGTCTGGCAGCGCGGCCGGCGGCTGGAACATCAGCGCGCCGTGGCCCATGTCGTCGAAGACTTCCTGGTTCGTGATGGTGCCGGCGATGAGCTTGTCCAGGTACGCTTCCAGCTCCGGCTGCGTCAGCTCGCCGGTGTGGTGCTCGAAGAGGCCGGCAACCTGGCCCCCCTCCAGCCGGAACGCCAGACAGTGGAAGTTGCCGACATTGGCGACGATCGCGTCCCGCCGCGCCGAGACGGCCGGGTCTTCCAACGCCCCGAGGACCGCCGCCGGAGCCGTGTCCATCACCAGCAGCGGCATCTCATGGCCGATGCTCGCGGCCACCGCTGCCAGTCGCGTCAGGCTGGCGGGGATGCGGTCGTGGGGAAACGCAAAGACCGTCAGGTCAGCCGATTGGCGCACCCGCTCGGCCAGGTACTCGAAGCGAAAGGTGCGGTCGCTGTAGCCGGGCGGGGCCGCGCCGTGATCGAAGACGGCGACAGCCAGCCGGTCAAACCGGTCGTCTGCGCCGAACGCCCGCAGCGCCGTCCGCACGGCATCGACCCACAGATCGCGCAGGGTGACCCGCTCGACGCCGCGCAGCCCGGCCGCCTCGTCCTCCGAGACGACGGTGATGCCCATGCTCCGCACCGCGTCCAGGTCGTCGTCGAAGGTGCGGGCGGCGTCTGGCGTGGCGTAGACGGCGTGGCCGGCCAGGGCGTGGTCGCGGGCGGCCCAGTGGCTCGGGCCGCCGCCCATCGTGACGCCGTCGAGCAGCAGGGGCGTCCCCAGCTCGGTCGCCGCCCGGATCTGCCGGGCGACGACGGCCGTCGGCGAGGGCATCACCAGCTTGATGCTGTTCTCGATCTCCCGCTCAGAATCGTAGAGCAGGATATCCTGCGTGCCGGTGCCAACGTCGATGGTGAGGATACGCATACAGGAATGGTGCCCCTCAGGGAGCAGCCGCTGCCAGAATCGCCATCGGTGCTGTTCACCAGGTGTCCCAGTGAACCATCGACTCCAGCGGATCGCGCTGCGCCAGCTTGAAGTCTGTGCCGATGGTGTAGGCCAGCGGGATCATGGCCGCCTGCGTGACCTGCTCGTACGGGATGCCGAGGATCTCCGCCGCCTCGCGCTCGTAGTTCAGGTGGATGGTCGTCCAGACCGACCCCAGGCCGCGCGCCCGCGCCGCCAGCATGAAGCTCCAGGCGGCCGGCAGGATGGTGCCCCAGAGGGCGGCCTGCCCGGCAAACGGCAACTGCTCGACGCGGCCCTCAATGGCCGGGATGACCAGGACCGGCACCTCACCCATCTTGTCCGCAAGGTAGTCGGCGGACGCCGCGACGCGCTGGTAGGTCTCCCGGGCCGCGTCGGACTTGAAGACGCGGTTGGTGCGGCTGGCAAACGTGCCCTGCCGGGCCTTGAGGTACAGATCGCCAAGCGCGGCCTTCTTCGCCGGGTCCGTCACGACCAGGAAGTGCCAGTGCTGCCGATTGGACGCCGACGGCGCCTGCTGGGCGATCCGCAGGCACTCCTCGATGACGCTGCGCTCAACCGGGCGGGTCAGATCGAGCCGCTTGCGAACCGAGCGGGTGGTGGTCAGAACCTCGTCGGGGGTCAGCGAAAGCCGCGGATGGCCCGAGCTCGACATCGAGAGTCCTCCGTGTCCGTGCGTGCTGGTGGCAGGATAGCAGCGTCGGCGGGCGCAGGCAGCGTCGGCGGGCGCAGGCAGCGTCGGCGGGCGCAGGCAGTCGAACATGCCTGACGGTGGGTGTGCCACAATCCCTCTCATGCCCGACATGCTCCCGCCGTCCGCGCACGCCAACCCGTTCGATCAGCTTGCCCGCTACTACGATTGGGAGCACGCCGATTACGACATCGACGTGCCGCTCTACCTGGACTTCGCGCGCCGGTCAGGCGGCCCGATCCTCGAGATCGCCTGCGGCAGCGGCCGGCTGATGGCCCCGCTCCTGGAGCTGGGCGAGCAGGTCGTGGGGATCGACAGCTCGGCCCCGATGCTCGAGCGCGCCCGCACGTTCCTGAGCGGCGGCGGCACGTTCCCCCGGCGCGCCGCCCTCCACCAGGCGGACGCGCGGTCGTTCCGCCTCAAGCAACGGTTCCAGCTCGCCATCTACGGGCTGGACTCGTTCGGGCTGCTCGGGGGCATCGACGATCAACTGGCGGCGCTCCGCTCGATCCGCGATCACCTGGAGCCGGGCGGCCTGCTGATCGTGGACGTCTCGAACGGGAACGGGCGCGGAGCCGAGCCGACCGACGAGCTGGTGCTCCAGTATGACGGCTTCGATCCCGAGACCGGCCTGCCGCTCAGCAAGTGGACGGCGCGCAGCACGGACCACGGCGAGCAAGTCGATCACTACACCTACTTCTACGATCGGGTCGGGAGCGACGGGCTGGTGCGCCGGCTGGTGGTGCGGCTGGATCTGCGCTACTTCGGGAGATACGAGCTGGAGCTGCTGCTCCAGCAGGCCGGCCTCGTGCCGGAGACCTTCTACGGCTCGTACGATCTCGCGCCGTTCGCGGCCGGGTGCGAGCGGCTGATCGTGGTGGCGGCGCGCCCGACGTGAGCATGCAGCCCTGCATTCGTGCGCCATTCACGAACTCCGCTCATACTGGCGTCTGGCGGGAAGGGACGCCTGTATACAGCGGGGCGAGGACGCTGTATGCTGATGGTGGCTCGGGTGAGTCGACACGAACGGAGCGGCAGGCAGGGGCGACCCCGCAACCCTCCGCAGGAGCGATCCTGCGAGGACGTACCAGCCGCATCGCTCACAGCCGCAAGGCAGTGGGGCGTAGAGTCGCAACGCAGAGGGCGCAGCGAATGGGTCGCGAGGTTCATTCGCAGTGCGGTCGGCGCATCCCGAGCCTTTTTGCGCCCGCTTCGGCCTGTCGAGGTCCGCAGTGACCACCCCACTGGACGCCGCCGGCCCAGACGGCAGCACAACTCCGGGCCAGGGGCAGCGCGCACCGGCCAACGGCCTGCAGACGGCGACCCTGATCCTCAATCCGCGCGCCGGCCGCCAGGAACGGACCATCGAGCGGGTCATCGCCGCCGCCGCCGACGTCGGCTGGTCGCTGCGGGTCCAGGAGACGGCTGCGCGGGCGCACGCAACTGAGCTTGCTGCCGCCGCCGCCGCCCGAGGCGACCCTGTCGTGCTGGTGGGCGGGGGCGACGGCACCCTCAACGAAGTCCTTCAAGCCGTCGCCGGGACCGAGACGGCCGTCGGGGCCATCCCGTTCGGCACGATGAACGTCTGGATTCGCGAGCTGGGGCTGTCGCTCGATCCCGCCGAGACGGTTCGGCAGCTGCTGACGGGCGAGGTCCGCCGCATCGACCTTGGCCGGGTCAACGGGCGCTACTTCCTGCTGATGGCCGGCATCGGCTTCGACGCCGATGCCATCCACGCACTCGAGGAGAACCCGAACCGCAACGCCCGCGCCTGGCTCTTCTTCCTGACCGGCATGCTGGCGGCGCTCCGCACGCGTGGGCAGCGCGTCCAGTTCCAGGCCGATGGCGAAGCGTTCGAGACCAACGCCGCGCTGGTCACCGTCGGGAACACCCGCCTCTGGGCCGGCGCCGTCAAGATCACCCACCGCGCCACGGCAGCGGATGGCCTGCTCGACGTCTGCATCTTCCCCGGCCGCTCGATCCCGCTCAAGCTGTGGTACCTCGCGCTCGTGCTGATCGGCCGGCACGACGACCACCCGGACGTGATCTACCGGCAGGTGCGCTCACTCACAATTGCCACGCGCCCGCCCGTGTCCATTCAGCTCGACGGCGAGCCGGCCGGCGAGACGCCCGCCGCCGTCGAGGTAGTCCCCGGCGCCGTGCTGGCGCTGGTCGGCAGTGGGCAGGCGGCGGCCCTGGCGGACGCACCGGTCGAGCGGAGCCTGTCGGCGCGGGCATCGGGCGGCCAGCAGCAGGTGCCGGGCTGACCCGCGGATGGCGGCGGGTGGGCCACGGCGGCACGACCCGACCTCCCTACCGATTCCCAGGCGCAAGCGGAGATGATAACGTTGCAGAGCGCGCGGCATCGCCGCATCTTGTGGCTTCCGAGATGATTGAGTAGGATAGACTCGGAGTGGGGGCGGGAAGCGCGCGATACTCGCCCTGTCAACATGCCCGTGGTGGAACAGGCATGCTGGTTGACAGCTCGGGCAATCCTGGTTTCATCGCGGCCGGCTCTGCGGCCGTGTAGCACTGGAGCGACCCCCATTCGTCAGCAGCGCCGCATCCTGGTGGTTGAAGACAACGACGCGATCCGCAACGTGCTCCAACGGACGCTCGGCACGCAGTATGAGGTTGTCGAGGCGGCGACCGCCCGGCAGGCGCTGCGGAGCTTTTACGAGCAGCGCCCCGATCTCGTGCTGCTGGACATCGGCCTGCCAGACCTGACCGGCTGGGAAGTCCTGCACCGGTTCCGCGAGATGGCGGATACGCCCGTCATCATGCTGACCGGCCGCGACAACGATGCTGACGTGGTCAGGAGCCTGCAGGAGGGTGCTGACGACTACGTCACCAAACCGTTCAGCGCGGCACGGCTGGCCGCGCGGATCGAGGCGGTGCTGCGGCGCGCACGGCGGCCGGCCGGCGCCGAGACGGAGCGCATCGAGCTGGATGGCGGCTGGCTCGTGGTGGACCGGGCGGCGCGGCAGGCCATCATCGGGAATGAGGTGCTCGACCTGACCTCCACCGAGTACCGCGTCCTGGAGCTACTGGCCTCGCGGGCCGGGCAGGTGCTCGCGCCCTCCGAGATCCTGGCGCAGGTCTGGGGCGCTGAGTACGTGGCCGAGCTGGACTACGTGAAGACCTACGTGCGCCGCCTGCGCGCGAAGATCGAGCCGAACCCGCGCCGACCCACCCGCCTGATCTCGCGGCGGGGGCTCGGCTACGTGCTCGTACGCAGCCTCAGCCCTGCCACGTCAGATCCGTAGGCGACGATCTCAAGAGGCGCGTTCTCGCAGCGCGGGGGGATCTCTCCGCGCTACAGCCCCCGGCGTCTGCGGGAGTCCGTACGGAGCAGCGCCGGCGCGTGCGCGCTACTCCAGGCCGGCGCCCACCAGCGTGCCGACGCCGTCCACGTCGCCGCGCCGGCGCTCGTGGCGCTCCCGGCTGCGGGCGCGCTGCGCCTCCAGGTGGCGGTGGTAATAGGCCCACTGGCGGCACTTCTCGGAGCAATACTTGCGTCGCATCGTGCCGGCGACCTCCCGGCCGCAGGCTGCGCACTGGACCTTCGCACGCCGCATGCGCGGTGCACCCGATCGCTGCGCGCCGCCCAGTGGGGCCGAGACGAAGAGGAGGCCAGCGTACTCGCCCCGGTCATCTCGGATCACGGACCCGGTGACCATCGCCTCAAACGGCGTGCCGTCCGGCTTGCGGACAAGGAACCTGGTGACCCACTCGTCGCGCGTGTCGCTGCCGCTGATCGCCGCCTCGACCTGCTCCCGCATGGCATCGTCCGCTGCCAGGGCTGCTGGCGCCTGCCCGACGGCCTCTTCCGCCGTCAGCCCATAGTGCTCGACGGCCGCCGCGTTCCAGTAGCTGATCAGCCCGGCCCGGTCCGTGGCGATGACGATCAACCCGGTGCGGTCGAACAGCTCGGCGTGCGCTACCGACGTGCTGCGTGGCAACGCCGCGGCGACATCCGCCGCCACCGGCCGGAAGACGCCGTGCCCGAGCGCCCGGCCACCGATCTGTGACCACGTGACCGTCACCTCGATGGGAACCGGGCTGCCATCCTTGTGGCGCGCTCGCCAGAGACGCCTCACCGCGCCCTGGTTCTTGAGATCCTGGGTGAGGCTGGCGATCTCCGCCTGATCCTCCGGAAAGGTCAGCGCCCCAGGCTCCAGAGCGCGCAACTCAGCCTGCGAATAGCCCAACAGACGCTCGGCGGCCGGATTTGCGATCAGATACCGGTTCGATTCCAGGTCTCTGATCAGGACGGCATCGGGCCAGTTCTGAACCAACAGATCGAGGATGTGCAACTCCGAGGAGATAAGCTGCTCCACCATGTCTGAACCCTCTCAGCCCGACGCGATAGCCTGGGCCGGATCAGCCTATGCGAATGCGAGATAATGCCACAGCCGAAGGTCATATGCTACAGAATTGTGTCACAAACCTTTGACCTTCGGGCGCTTCCCTCACAGATCGACGAATCGGGATCACCCTAAAACCTTTTGCCCCGGGTCCCGCGATGATCGTTCATGTAGATCGTTGCGCCCCACAAACATTCGGCAATGAATCAACGCTGGGCAGGGCGCTCAGCGCGTGGACGCTCTCCTAGCGTAACCTGAATCTCGCGCTGCTGTCCATCTCGTACTATCGTAAGTATGACAACTTCGCCGGCCTTCTTGTTCAGCTCCAGGTATGCGATGAAGTCCTCGGGCCGGCGCACCTTCTGCCCGTCTATCGACACGACGATGTCGCCGCCCACTGCCAGCTGCCGCGAGCCGACCTCGCGTGTGCCCGAGCCGCCGCGCAGGCCGGCCCGGTCCGCACCGCTGCCCGGCTCGATGCTCTGCAGCAGCAGCCCCTCCTGAACGGGCAGGCCCAGGACGCTCGCCACCTGCTGGGTGATCTCCGCCGAGCCGACGCCGACGAATGGATGCCGATATGCACCCGTTGCCAGCAGGTCTGGCATGATGCGGCGGGCGTTGTTGATCGGGATGGCGAAGTTGAGGCCGGCCTGGGCGCGGTTCGGCATCAGCCCCAGCGTGTTGACGCCGATGACCTCGCCACGCCCGTTCATCAGCGGGCCGCCCGAGTTGCCGGGGTTGATGGACGCATCGGTCTGGATCGCGTTGACCAGGACGCCGTCGCCGCCCGGCTCGGTGACGACGGGACGGCGTCCGCTGACGATGCCGGCCGTGACGGTCCCCTCCAACCCGTACGGGTTGCCGATGGCGATGGCCTGCTCCCCAACCTGGACGGTGTCCGAGTCGGCCAGTTTCATCACCCGAATCTGATCGGCTGGGATCTGGGCGCGGATCACTGCAAGGTCAAAGCGCGGATCCCGGCCGATCAGCTCGGCGGGCAGCGTCAGGCCGCTGGCGAGCGTGATCTCGAGCTTGTTGGCATCCGCCACCACGTGGTTGTTGGTCAGGATGTGGCCCTGGTCGTCCAGCATGAAGCCGGAGCCGGTCCCGCTGGACTCGGGCTTGGCGCGGAAGTCTGGCGAGACGACGGTGCTGAGGACCGTCACGACGGACGGCCGCCAATCACGGTACACCTGGATGACGCTGTCGTAGGGGGTGGCGGCCGGCGCGCCGGCCGGAGCCGCCGCCGCGCCGCTGCCGGGCGCCGCCGCGGGAGCGGCCGGCGCAACCGCCACGACCGGCGATGGCGCGGCTCCCGTCTGGGCCGGGCCGGCCGGCGCGGCTGGGGCCGCTGCCTGGGTCGGAGCCGCCGCCTGGGGCGGGCCCGACCCAGGCGGCGGGGCGGCGGCCTGGGTCGGGGCGGCGCTGCCGGCGCCCGGCGGCGTCTGCGGCGCGGCCGAAGTCGGCGCGGTCGCCTGGGCGGCGGATGTCGGCTGGGGCGGCGCGAGCGCGGACCGGGCCATGTCACACCCGCTGGCGGTCAGCACGAGGCCCACGGCCCCGACCAGGGTGATCAGGGTGCGCCGGCGGGTAGCCATCTTGGTTGCCTCCGTGGCCTGGACGGGACTCTGGGGGGCGGCCCGAGCCTACCACAAGAAGGATGCCACGCCCCGGGACTGCGCGCATCCGCTGTACTCAAAGTGTGCCAGGATGTGGAGTTCGCGTCGAGCGTTTCGAGACGTCCGAGAGGCCGCCCGCAGCGGTCCGCACCGCGCTGGCCGCTGGTCTCTGCCGAGTCCCTGCCGGACGTCGTCCATGCCGAACGTCGCCTGCCGCCGTCTCCCGAACGACCTCGCCCCCGCGTCCAGGGCGATTGCATGTTCGTCGGTGTTCCCATACCGTCGTGAAACGCATAGTCGGGGGTTGAAACCCCCGCCTACACTCGCTCCGTCGCTGCGCGACGGCGGCCGGGAACATCGTCGACTGGTGAGACTGGAGCGTCGCGAAGCGACTGCAGGATGGTAGGCGGGGCTTTCAAGCCCCGACCACGCTGCACGGCAAGCTCAACGTGCAATCGCCCTGCCCCCGCGTCCTCCCTGGTTGCGGGGCCTGGGCCAGCGGCCTATAGTGCCGGCGCGCCCGCCGCGAGGCGCGGGCAGCCGGGCCTTGCTGTGGTATGGCCGCTCGTGGAGGAGCATCGATGGGCAAGCGACTCGCATTCATGGGGGCGGGCGCGGTCGGCAGCTACGTTGGCGGGCACCTGACGCGCGCCGGCGAGGACGTCACGCTGATCGATCCGTGGCCGGACCATATCGAGGCGATCGAGCGCGATGGCCTGATGCTGGAGGGCACGCAGGGCGAGTACCGGGTCCATCCATGGGCGCTCCACCTCCACGAGGTCCAGAGCCTGTTCAAAGCGCCGGTGGACATCGCCTTCGTCTGCACCAAGTCGTATGACACCGTCTGGGCCACCACGATGATCGCGCAGTACCTCGCGCCGGGCGGCTATATCGTCTCGTTGCAGAACAGCATCAACGAGGAGCGTATCGCCAGCGTGGTCGGCTGGGGGCGGGTCCTGGGCTGCATCGCCAGCAGCATCAGCGTCAACGCCTACGCGCCGGGCCACGTCACCCGAACCGTCCAGCCGGGCGGCCCTGGCTACACGGTCTTCCGGGTGGGCGAAGTGCACGGCCGGATCACGCCGCGCGCCGAGGAGATCGCCGCGCTGATGTCCAACATCGACAGCGCCAAGGTGACCCCCAACCTCTGGGGCGAGCGCTGGACGAAGCTGGTGCTCAACGCCTCCGGCAACGGCGTCTCGGCGATCACCGGCCTGGGCGGCAAGGAGATGACGCTCAGCGCCGAGATCCGCCGCCTGACGATCCAGTTGACCGGCGAGGCCATCGCCGTGGGGCAGGCGCTCGGCTTCGAGATCGAGCCGATCCGTGGCCTGCCGCCGGCCGTCTCGCGCGCCGCCGCCGAGGGCGACGCTGCCGCCTTCGAGCAAGTCGAGGGCAAGATGCTGGCCGGGCTGGCCCGGATGACGGAGGACGGACGGCCGTCGACCGGCCAGGACATCCAGAAGGGCCGCCGCACCGAGATCGACTTCCTCAACGGGCTGGTGGCGGAGAAGGGCGACGAGGCCGGCGTGCCCACGCCAACGCACAAGGCGCTGGTGCAGGTGGTGAAAGAGGTCGAGCGACGGGAGGTCGAAGCCTCGCCGTCGCTCGTGGAGCGGGTCTGGGAGCTGGCCGGCATCCGGCCCGTGGCCATCGCGCAGCCAGCACGGTAGCGCGAGGTCGAGTACTCGGGATTACCGGCCGCCGGGCAGCGGGAACGACGGGAACGCGCTGTTGCCGTTGCCGCTGCCGGGGGTCTGCCGCCCGGGCTGCTGGCGCGGCTGTCCGGGCTGCTGCTGGGACGGCCGCTGCTGATTCTGCTGCTCCTGCGCCACCGGGCGCTCGCCGAGCGTGAGCGTCAGATCCTGCTGCTTGCCGTCGCGGAGGACCGTGAGGGTGATGGTCTCGCCAGCCTTCTTGTTCATCGCCAGGTAAGCCACAAACTCCTCAGGCCGCGCCAACTGCCGCCCGTCGACGGCGGTGATGATGTCGCCGCCCGTCGCGACCTGCCGCGCGCCTGCCTGCTGCTGGCTCGTGCCGGCCCGCAGGCCCGCCTGCCCGGCCGCGCTCGACGCCTCGACGCTCTGCACCAGCAGGCCCTGCTTGACGGGGAGGTTCAGCTGCTGGGCCACGCTTTCGGTGATCTCGGCCGTGGCGATCCCCACGAACGGGTGCTTGTAGGAGCCGTTCGCCATCAGGTCGTTCAGGATCTTCTTGGCATTGTTGATCGGGATGGCGAAGTTCAGGCCAGCCTGTCCGCCGTTCGGCATCAAGCCGAGCGTCGTGACGCCGATGACCTCGCCCCGCGCGTTCATGAGCGGGCCGCCCGAGTTGCCAGGGTTGATCGAGGTGTCGGTCTGGATGGCGTTGACCAGGATACCTTCACTGCTCGGCTCGGAGACCAGCGGCCGGCGGCCACTGACGACGCCGGTCGTGACGGTGCCGTCCAGCCCGTACGGGTTCCCGATGGCGACCACCTGCTCGCCAACCTGGAGCGCGTCGGAATCGCCCAGCTTGACGGTGCGGAGCTTGTCGGCGGGAATATCGGCCTGGATCACCGCCAGGTCGAAGCGCGCATCACGGCCGATCAGCTTCGCCGTGTAGGTCGTTCCGTCCGAGAGGGTGACTTCGAGCTTGTCCGCCTCGGCGACGACGTGATTGTTGGTCAGAATGTGGCCCTGGTTGTCGATGACGAACCCGGAGCCGGTGCCGTTCGGCTGCGGCTCGGAGCGGAAGCCCGGCGCGACGGCCGACGAGATGACCGTCACGACGGACGGCCGATTGTCCTGGTAGACCCGCACTGTCGTCTCGGTGCTGGCGCCAACCTGCTGGACCGGCTGGACCGGCGCCGTGGCCGGCTGCTGGGCGACGGCTGGCGCGGCCACGATGGCCGGGTTGCCAGGGGTGGTCAGGCCCGGACGCGGGGTCTGGCCCACCAGGGACGAAAGGTCGGTCCCGAGCGAGCTGGCGACGCCAGACGCCGTCGAGGTGACGGGCTGGGCCGCCTGCCGCACCGTCTCGGCGATGTGGGTCGGGCCGGCCACGACCGCCAGCGTGAGCGCGGAGCCAACGAGTGCCGCGGATCCGAGTTTGAGCAAGCCCATAGTGACGCCTCCGTGTGAGCCGAATGCTGATCCGGGTGGCTGGCGCTGTGCGATGAGTCGCTGATGGGCTTGCCGCGCCGCTCAGCCGCCCGGTCTGGACACCATCCGTTCTGCAGGTATCGTGCCATACCTGCGAATCCTGATGTATATTTTTTATCTGAACCTTAGCCCGGATTTAGCCGGTCCTTATCGAGTAGCACCGATGCGTCAGCCGGCTGCACGGCACGTACCGAGTGACAGGCACAATGTCGCGGTACGGTCCCGACAGGCCGGTCAGGACGGCTTCTGCGCGACGATACCCAGCGTGCCAGTCTCGGGGCTGGCGGGGCTGCCCAGCAGGTCCGCGCACAGCCTGACGACCTCGAACCCCTGCTGCTGGAGCACCTCGGTGATCTGCGCGGCGGTGTAGGTCTGGTCCCACACGCGGTAGGTCGTCAGCCTGCCGTCCGGATCGACGATGGTCATCTGGCGCAGCTCGGTGGCGTGCTCGGCGTACCAGAACGTCTGCGCCAGCTCGAGGTACGGATGCGGACGCCAGAACCCGGCCTGCTGCACGCTCCAGCGGCTCGTGCCGTCCGGCGGGCGCGGTTGCTCGGGCGTCTTGAGGTCGAAGGCGAAGCGGCCGCCGGGCCTGAGCGCACGCCAGACACGCCGCAGCACCTGGTCCCGATCCGCCTCCGACAGCACGCCGAGGTCGAAGTAGATCAGCGTGGCGGCGTCAAACTCCTCGCACACGTCGAGGGTGAGATAGCTTGCGTGGACGTACTCGATGTCGAGGCCGCGCCGCGCCGCTGACGCCCGGGCGTAGGCCAGCGAGTTGGCCGAGAGGTCGATGCCCCGGACCTGGACGCCGCGCTCGGCGAAGCGCTCGCAGTAGAGGCCGGGGCCGCAGCCAAGATCGAGCAGCCGCGCCCCGCCCCGAAGGCCCAGCGCATCCGTCAGCCAGCCCACCGTCCGCTCGATGGTGGCCGGCCGGCGGCTGGCGGCATCCGTCTCAGGATCGAGGTGGAACGCCAGCATCTGGGTGGCGATATGCGGATCGTCCCAGAACGGCGCATCATGCGGGGTGAACCGGGCCGGACGCGCGGTGACCTGGGCCAGCCGTTGCAGGTCAATGCCACTTTCGCCCGTCAACCGGTACACCCCCTCTCACAGGCACACGGCTCATGAACGGACCGTCTTCACTGCCCAACCGGTCCCAGACTCACAGGAACGCATGCGAACTCCCATGTCATCCTGAGTGAAGCGAGCGTGCGAGTGAAACGAAGGATCTCACCCGCTGACGCGAGCGTTGACGGCCAGCGGGTGAGATCCTTCGCTGTCCTGAAAATTGGCTCCGGGATGCCCCCCACCCCCCGACCCGCTCCCCCGCACGCGGGAGCGGGGGAGCCGGCGCGGAGCCGTCCATTTTCATCCTCTGAGGTGCCGCGAAGCGGCATGGGGGCTGCGCTCAGGATGACATTCCTGCGTATGTGCGGAATGCTGAATTGGCGATCTGTTGCTCTCAGGCGATTCACCCCTACGCGGCAGGAACGGGAATGGGGATGAGTTGCGCTACGGCAGCGTGACCGTCGCCATATCGACCGTGTCAGCGCCGTTCACCGAGGCCGGCCGGCCGTTCTGGTCCCGCCATCCGAGGCGCACCCGGTAGCTGCCGGCTGGCGTCTCGGGGGGCGGCCGCAGATCGACAGTCTCGGCCACCAACTGCCCCCGATCCCAGCGGCGCGGCGGCAGGTACGGATCGAGCGGCGCGCCCTCGACCTCGGCCACAACCTTCCCATCGGCCGCCACCAGCTCGGCGTGGCGCGTCCAGGCCGCTGGCCTCGCCGTGGACTCCCAGTAGGCTATCAGCCGGACGCGCCCAGGCCGCTGGTCCAGGTCGTAGCCGTAGAGCCGAATCGATCCGCCGAACGCAAGGTCTGCTGCCTGGGTAGGAGCCGGCCGGTCGCGCGTCAGCAGCAGGATCGTCTCGCTCCAGGCCCGCACCGCGAACCGCGGGCTGCGGGTCAGCACCGTGTCCTGGTCCGTGGCGTCGAGGGCGCGCCGCGTCTGCGTGTCGGTCAGGTCGAAGAGGTAGGCGTCGATGGCGCGAAGGTCCGGGCGCATCGGGGCGCTGTAGAACGACGACGGGAACTGGTAGACCTCCGGCCGGTTGGCGATGTGCGGGACGATCCGCCGGGTGGCGTTGGCGTCCACGCCCGGCGGCGCCAGGGCGACGGCCCGCGCGATGTCCTCCTCCTGCTCCGTCCAGGCCAGCCAGTCGCGGTCGTTCTCGCCGCCGCCGGGGAAGTAGCTGTACCGCCAGAAGCAGACGGCCAGCACGACGGCCAGGACGCCCACGAACGCACGCTGCGCCAGACGCCGGCGGACGGCATCCTGCCGACCGAGCAGCCGCGGCACCGTTGCCAGCCCGCCGCCGGCGGCGAACCAGTACACTGGCAACACCGCCCCTGCCCAGTGCCCAACGACGTTTCCTTCACGGTCTGGCAGGAACAGGAGCGCGAACGACGGCAGCGCGATGAACAGCGTGCCCGGCGCCAGGAGCGGCAGCCCGAGCGTCGGCAGCAGGATCCAGGCGGCAGCGTGCGCGCCGCGTGACCCCCCGAGCCACTCCAGCACGATGGCCGGGCGCTGCTGTACCTGCTCGTAGTGATCGACGGTACGGTTGCCATCCACGCCGGCGAGCGTGCGCCGGTCATGGAAGGCGGGCATCACCACCAGCGTCAGCAGCACCAGCCAGACCGACGCCAGCGCCCCGAGCGCGAAGCCGGTCCAACGGCGATGGCGCAGCCAGAGATACGCCCCGGCCGCCCCGACGATGGGGGCCGTCTCCTCCTCGAACAGCAGCGCCACGAGCAGCCAGAGCACCGCCTGCCGAGTGCGCCCTTCGAGGGTCGCCTTGACGCCGAGCGCCACCGGCAGCGCCGCCATCACGACCGGGTGAAACTCCGAGAAGGCGATCCGCGAGGTGGCTGGCATCAGCAGATAGCCGACCAGCAGCCCGAGCGCCGCCAGATCCCCGATCTGCCGGCGCGCCCAGAAGAAGAGTGGGAGGCCGGCTCCGGCCAGGCACGCCTGCTGGAGCAGCAGCAGCAGGCGCGGATCGGGCAGGAGGGCGTAGAGCGGCGCGATCAGGGCCATGACCGGTGCGACGTGCTCGGCGATGTGCAGACGGTTGTCTTCGAGCAGCGTCGAGACGAACGGCCGGCCCTGACCGGTGTTCCAGATGACCTGGGCGTAGATGCCCATGTCGCGGGCGCGGGTGTGAAAGGTGTCGTGCTGGCGGACGGCCACCCAGGCGAACAGCAGGAACCCCGCCACGGTGATGCCCCAGGCGGCCCGAACTGGCCAGGTCGGCCAGGGCGCGGCGCGGGCCGCGCCGCGCGCAGCGGCGGCGCTGGAACGCTCGGTCGGTGGGCTGGAGCCGGCGAGGGGTGGCACGGAGTCGGATTATCGGGAACCGTTCTCAGCGCGGGCCAACACCAGCATCTTGAGTGTCGCTGATCTGTGCGCGCCGGTTCGTTGGGCGCGCAGTGGTGTCCATCCTGACAGGAAGACTGTGTGTGCCGTAACAGCTTCGCAACCGGATCTACTCCTGATGCCCATCCCTGCAACCTACACTGAGCAGTACCGATCCAGACCGCGCTGGTCGTAAAGCCTGGGGCCAGAGGCGAGGGCGCTGGATCGGTAGGACTCTCGTGGAGCGGTCACGTGTTGCAGCGACGACAAATCTGTGAGCGTGCGGTATTCGACCGCACCTCGGACGATCCTCGCGTGCTGGTGTATCGGTATCAGCAGCAGATGCGGGCGCAGTTGCTGGACAAAGCGGTCCAGGAAGCGCGGCGCGAGGCGTGGCTGACCGACTTCTTCGGCATGCTGGCCTCGGCGAGCCGCGAGCTGGCGCACGCTATCGTGAACCCCGAGCAGGTGCCACAGCGGGTGATGCCGGCCGGCGGCCTGCGGCTCGTCCCGACGGCCCAGGTCTCGTTCTGAGGGCTGCGCGAACAAGCCCGCGGGTAGGAGCGGCTATCGGCCAGGAGCGGCTACCGGCCGCCCGGCCCGCAGGCGAATCCCTCGTTGCTGACCTCGTAGATCACGATCTTCGGACCGGGGCGGGCATACGCCTCCAGGTGCCAGAACGGGATGCCCGTATTGTCGGGATGGGCCGGCGCTGACATGCCCGCCTGGAACGGGTCGAACGTCGCAACGGTCCGCCCCTGGCGTGCCAGGAGATCGTAGCCGCTCTCGCCGGCCCTGAGGGTACGGCGCGCCAGCTCGCGCTCGGACGTCAGGCTGGCCACCAGGAAGTAGCGGTTTCCCTCGCACACCAGCCGCGCCACCGTGACGGGGTCCACGAACGTGGCGACCCGCTGGAGACGGTAGCCGCGTGGCGCTTCGTTGCCGGCCCAGGCCAGCGGCTGGCCGTAGATCTCTGTCGCCACGCGGGCGCCGTCCAGGCGCTGGCGCAGCCAGCGCCGCGCCAGCACACGCGTATCGGTCGTCATCGCAAGCTGGTTGTGCTGGACCGTCGTCAGGGCCGCAGGCCCGAGCTGTACGGCCAGGGTCATCAGGGCCAGTCCTCCCACCAGCAGCGGCCGTTGGCCGGAGTGCGCCACGCCGAACCGCACCAGCCCGACCGTCCCGATGCCGGCCAGGATCGCCAGCGATGGCAGCAGCGGCAGCGCGAACCGTGCGAAGAACAACTCCTGGCGCAGCATCACCGCGAGACACCCGAGCGGCACGCTGAGGGTTGCCGCCAGGAGCAGCGGTCGCCGCAGGCCCAGCGCCACACATCCGGCCACGGCCACCGCCAGGGCCGGCCAGCCCAACCCCTGTACCAGGGTCTCGGCGTAGAGCTGCCAGACCGGCAGGTCGGACTGGCCGTTCCAGCGCACCGCTCCCAGCCGAGCCTGCTCCGCGACGCCCGTCGCCACCGCCGTTGGGCTGAGCAGGATCTCGGGTGCGCCGAGCACGGCCCCGAGCGCCATCCCCGCCACCACGACGGTCCCGCCGAGCAGCCGGGACCGCCACCCGGCCCGGAGCATCGCCGCCGCGAGCGGCAGCAGCACCCCGACGGCGAAGCTGTACTTGGTGCTGAACGCCAGCCCGGCCAGCACCCCGCCGAGCAGCAGTTCTCGCCAGCGACCTCCGGCCAGCGCGCGCCCCCCGACGTACAGCGTGGCCGCCAGGAACAGCGACGCCGTCGCGTCGTTGACGGCGTAGTGGGACAGGTGGACGTGCAGCGGCGCCAGCGCCAGGATCAGGCCGGCCGCCAGCCCTGCCCAGGCGGCATCAGGGGCAGTTGTACCGGCCGCCTCGACGGTTCGGCGCGCGGCGAACGCCGTCAGCAGGCAGGCGAGGCCGCCGAGCAGCGCACTCGTCAGACGGGCCAGCCACAGCTCGGAGACGGCGATCTCCTGCGTCGTCGTCCCCCGGCGGACGACGGCCGCGACGGCGTACTCGGCCTGCAGGAGATGGTGGAAGAACGTGGGGTTGCGGAGGTCGGAGACGGCGGCGGTCGCATCGGACTTGGCGTTGCCAGCCCAGGCCACATACTTCAGCTCGTCGAAGTAGAGGGCGGCCGGCAGTTGCCAGTCGATGCCCCACAAGCGCACGAAGAGGGCCAGACTGAGCACAGCCAGCGGCCAGAGCCGCCCGACTCGCGAAACGACGCGGGCCAACGTGCGGGCGGGTGGTACACTCCGGCCTACCTCATCCACCGGATTCGCACTTCCGTGATCTCCAGCGGTCAGCCCGCCCCGCTCGCCTCGCAGACCGTCGTCGCGGCCCCGGACGCCGAGCGCGCCGCCGAGCCGGCGGTCGACGCTCCCGCTGATCCCGCCGCCCCCACCGACGCCCGTGCGTCCTCCGGTGGGCGGCTGGCGACGGTCTGGGAGGTTCTGCGTCGCTGGGAGAGCTCGTTCGCGCTGCTGCTCATCAGCACCGTGTACAGCCTGATCCAGGGGGCCACGCAGAACATCATCGGCGTTGACGGGTACTATCACGTCAAAGTCGCGGCGCTGATGTGGGAGCAGGGATGGCGATTGCTCGCCCCGCTCGACTTTCCGTGGCTCCAGTTGACGATCCTCGGGCCGGGGCGCTACACCGACCACCACTTTCTGTTTCATGTGCTGCAAGCGCCGTTTACCGTTGGCGACTTGCGGGTTGGCGCGAAGATGGCCGCCGTTCTGTTCGCGGTCCTCGGGTTGTACACCACGTACCACTTCCTGAGCCGATTCGGGGTGCGCTACCCGGGCCTCTGGATCGCCGTGCTGATCGCCTGCGCCCCGATCTTCCTCTGGCGGCAGTCGATGGCCCGCACGCAGTCGCTCTCGCTGCTGCTGATCGTGCTGGGGCTGTGGGCGCTGTTCTCCGGGCGCAGCCGCTGGCTGCTGCCCGTCGGCTTCCTGGCGGCCTGGCTGTTCAACGGCTTCTTCTTCGTGCTGGGCGCGCCGGCCGGGGCCGTTGCCGTGAGCGTCGGCTGCTGGCTGGCCCGGCGCTGGTGGCTCCGCGAGGCGGCTGACGCTGAGGGCGCGACCGCCCGCCTCTCGCCGCCGCTCTCGTTCGCCCTTGCCGCGCTCGGCTGGACGCTGCTCGGGCTGGCGATCGGGCTGCTGACGCACCCGTACTTCCCCCGCAACGTCGAGTTTGCGTTCTTCCACCTGTTGCCCAAGGCCGTCCCCGCCGAGGCCGGCGAGGTCGCCGTGGGGCAGGAGTGGGCGCCCTACTCGTTCAACGGCTTCGTCGTGCGTGTCGGCCCGACGATGGCGCTGACGCTGCTCGGCCTGCTGCCGCTCGTGCTGACGCTCTGGCGACGGCAGTGGCCGGAG
The DNA here is from genome assembly GCA_020850535.1 of Chloroflexota bacterium. Taxonomy (NCBI): domain Bacteria; kingdom Bacillati; phylum Chloroflexota; species Chloroflexota bacterium. The sequence continues at coordinate 54,934 of JADZEM010000060.1, read as the reverse complement.
TGGCGCGCGCTCGTGCTGGCGATCCTGGCCGTCGGGTTCCTGGCGATGGTAGCCGCCTCGCAGCGGATCATCGAGTACTACCCGGCCATCAGCGTGATCTTCTGCGCCTGGAGCCTGTCGCACGCCGGCGGACCGCTCTGGGAGGTGCTGGGCAGGTTCTGGCGCGCGCTCCGGGCGCGTACCCCTGCCGCCACCGAGCGGATCGGCGGTCTCGCGTGGCGGCTGCGCCGCGCCGCGCCCGTCCTGGCGTTCGCCGTGCTGCTGCCGTTCATCATCAGCAGCATCGGCGTGGCCGGGCGTCAGGCCAGCACCGGTCTCGCCTGGAACACCTACCGCGACGGTGCGCTCTGGCTGGCCCGCAACACGCCGGCCCAGGCCTGGGTCTTCACGACAGGCTGGGATGACTTCCCGCACATGTTCTTCTGGAACACCCACAACTACTATCTCATCGGGCTGGACCCGACGTACATGTCGCTGGAAGACCCCGAGGGATACACGCTCTGGCGCTCGGTGACCCAGGGGCGCGTGCCGAACCCGTCGAAGACAATCCGCGAGCGCTTCAACTCCGAGTGGGTGCTGACGGACCTGGAGCACCGAGGCTTCCTGCGGGTGGCCGCGCAGGATCCCGGGTTGGAAGAGGTGTTCCGCTCGTCCACGGTCGTCGTCTACCACGTGCGCGGTGACTGATCGCCGTCGACCAGGGCCGCTCGTCGCGCCGCTGGTGGGTCTCGCAGTCGGGCTGGCGTGCGCGGCCCTGCTGGCCCCCCGCGAGCCGGTCCCGCTGCTGCTGGAGGCCCGCTGGCTGGCAGCGTACGCTCTGTTCGTGGGGCTGCCCGGCTGGCTGCTGATCCGGTTGATTCTGCCGCCGGGCGGAGGCTGGACGCTCGAACGCGGCCTGCTGGCCCTGGCGTCCGGCTACAGCATCGCGGTCCTGTTGGGGCTGACGTTGCACGCCCTCTTCCGGCCGATAGCGCCGTGGCAGATCGCGGCCGGCGGCGGGCTGGTGGTGGCCGTGCTGGCAGCCGCGAACGTCCGAGGGATGGCCGTCACCCCCCCGCGAGGGGGTGACGGCCTCCTCCCTCGTTGGCCTGCGGGCCTCCTCCCTGTGCTCCTGCTGCTCCTGCTGGCCGGGGCGCTCCGGCTGGCGGACCTCGGCTGGAGCGAGTTCCAGGGCGACGAGGCCCGCGTCGTCCTGCGAGCGATGGCCGCGCTTCAGGGGGCTGACGGCGCACTGGCCGCCCACCGCAAGGTGCCCGGCGAGATCCTGCTCGCGTACCTGTTCGCGGGGAGCCTCGGGCAGATCGTGGAGAGCGTCGCGCGGCTGCCCTATGCCATCTCGGGCGTCGGGGCCGTCCTGGCGTTCTACGCGCTGGCGCGCTCGCTCCTGGGGGGACCGGCCGGTCTGGCGGCCGGGCTGCTGCTCGCCGTCAACGGCTACTTCGTGGCGTTTGGCCGCATCCTCCAGTACGACAGCCTCGCGTTCTTCTTGGGGATCGCCGGCCTGCTCTGCTGCTGGCGCTTCGGACGGACGGCCTCGGAGGGCGCCACCAGCGAGGGCGCCACCAGCGAGGACGCCACCGGCGAGGACGCCACCCCTGAGGATGGTTCGCCGGTCGTCTGGGCGGCGCTGGCCTCGTTGTTGGTCGCCAGCGCCGCGCTGGTGGCCCTCGGCGCGATCTTCCTGGTCCTGCCCGCTCTGACGCTGGCCTGGCCGGGCCTGCGGCGCCACTTCTGGCCCATCTGGCCGCTCTGGCCCACTCTTCGACGCTGGCCGGCCCGCTCGTGGGCTGTGCTGGTGGCCTGGTGCTGGCCGGTGCTGCCGGCGCTGCTGGCGGCCATCCTGGTGCTCGGTGCGAGCGGCCCGGCGGAGGGGCCGAGCGGCGTGATGTCTTACCTGGGGCCGCGCTTCGGCGGCGACCATCCGTACTGGAACTGGGCGCTGCTGCTCCAGTCGGCCAACCACTACCTCTCGACGCCGTACCTGCTGGTCATGCTGGGCGGGGGCGTGGTCGCCGTCGTGGTTGGCGTGCTGGCCAGCTTCCGCGTCGCCGATACGCGCGGCGTGGTGCTGCGGCTGGTTCCCGCCCTCGGGCTGGCGGTGCTGACCTGGGATCGGCCCCGCGCCGCCGTGGCGCTCGCTGGAGTGCTGGCCGTCGTACTGGCGTTCCAGGCTGCGCGCCGCGTTCCTGGCCTGATGGACAACGCCCCCGGCTCGGCACGGCCGGGACTCGGGATGCAGGTCGCGTTGGCCTGGGCGGCCGGCCCGCTGGTCGTGCATGGGCTGCTGATCCGCGTCCCCGGCACCCACTGGCGGGAGGCGTTCCCCGGCCTGATCCTGGTGCTGGTGGCGTTGCTCGCGCCGGTGCTGGCTGGCGGCGCGACGCGGGCCGCTCGTTGGATGCAGGCGACCTGTTACGCCGTGGTCGGCCTGCTGGTCGTCGGCGGCGCGCACTACGCCTGGGTGACGCTGATCCAGCACCAGCCGGAGTATCAGCAGACCTACCCGGCGAACCGCCACCCGCTGGACTGGACTGACCGCGACGGGCGCGGCATCGGCGGGGTCTTCGGCGTCGTCCACCGCCACGGCTGGAAGGCGCTCGGCGTGCTCTCGCGGGATGGTGTGCTGGCCGGTCAGTTCGTGACCAACGAGAGCCCGGCCATCGCCGCGTGGTACCTGCGCCGCCCTCAGGGCTGCGAGGGCGCGATTGAGTACATCTTCCGGGTGGACCGCGCCCCGCACGACCGCAACCTCGCGCTGCCGGTCCCGTTGCCATCGGGCTACGTCACACGGGGCCGCATCCGCGAGGACGGCCGCTCGACGATCTCGATCCAGCTTGCGCCAACAGACCCGCAGCGGTATGGCGACATCCCGGCCGCAAGCTACGAGGCACGCTTCGACCGGGAGCTGGCCTCGGCATGGGGGCCAGTCGGGCAGTTGTATCGCGCTGACCTGGGGCTGGCCCAGTCACGTCGAGACTGCCCGCCACGCAACCAGTCTCCGTAACCGACGTTAACGTCGGGTGAAACCTGTTTGAAACGAGCCGTCATTCAGGTCGCCCTGCGACTGTGACGCTACCGTAGTATCGGGACGCTGGCGTCAGGACGCGTCGAGCGGCCACAATGGCGGACTGCGGGCCTCGGTGTTCGGGCAGGAGTACCAGGCATGCCGGTGCTCCCTCCCCATCCCAGGCTGCTGCGAAAGGAACCCTTTCCCATGTCGAGTCGATTCGTCGCCTGGCTCCGCGCCGCCATGCTCGCGGGCGTTGTTCTGCTGATGGCTGCCGCCAGCGCCGGCGTGCTGCAAAGCCTCGGAACGTCGCTCCTCTCCTCGACCGCTCGCGTGCCGGCCTCGGAGCGCGCGCTTGAGATGTTGCCCGTCCGCGTCGCATCCGCCGCGGATGACAACGACGACGACGACGAGGACGACGACAACTCGGACGACGACAACTCCGACGACGAGGACAACTCCGACGACGAGGACGACGATAACTCGGACGACGAGGATAACTCGGACGACGAGGACAACTCGGACGACGAGGATAACTCGGACGACGAGGACAACTCGGACAACTCCGACGACGAGGACAACTCGGACGACGACAACTCGGACAACTCCGACGACGAGGACAACTCGGACGACGAAGATAACTCGGACGACGAAGATAACTCCGACGACGAAGACAATTCCGACGACGAGGACAACGAAGACGCCGACGACGATGCGAGTGACTCGGATCCCGACATCGTGATCGACAACATCTCCGCCGAGGACGGGTACGCCTGGTAAGGCGCTGGCGGCTCGTCAGGCGTCAATCACAGGGTCGCTCAGTGCCGGCCGTCATCCCGACCCCATTCGGCGCGCTCAGGGCAAGCTACGCCAGGCACGAGCACACCCGCTCGTCATCCCGACCGCGGCGAGGCACGAGCGGAGGGATCTTCCCCAGGTGAAGGACGACTGACGAGGAAGATCCCTCGACTTCGTTCGCACGCTCACTCCGCTCGGGATGACGATGAAGGGAGCGGCCTCACGTCGCTCGGGATGACGGGGAAGGTCGTCAGGTTTGCCCTGAGCGTGCCGAATGGGTCGCGTCGCTCGGGATGACGGTGAAGCGTCGGCAGAGGTCCAACCCGGTCGTTCACAACTGACAGACCACTAGGGAGTGCTTGCGGCGGCCAGGATACAGGCCGCCGGCACCACCACCAGCTCGCGCTCTTTGAGGACGCCGCAGCGGTCGAGCAGGGCCTCCAGCGCCGGAGGCCGCTCCCGCTCGCTCCGTCGCCGCCGTTCGAGCAGGTCGGCGTCGGCGATGACCACGCCCACGCCGTACTGCTGAATCACCTGGGCCAGCGGCACCAGCGTCGGCGCGTAGTACGCCGTGCGGAACGCCTCGGTGCGGGCGCGCAGCGGCTCGTAGTAGCCCGGCTGGTATGGCAGCAGGTGCTCGAAGGACGTCAGCACGCCGCGCTGCCCGAAGAGGGGGAGGTTGCTGCCGTCGGCGGGCAGCGTCGCGACGAGCGTCTCCTTCGGCGTCTGCCGGAGGAAGGCGTAGATCGCAGGGTGCCGGCCCGTCACGTAGAAATCGCCGGGCGGGGGTGGGTGCAGCGCGAGCAAGGCGATCCCCAGCAGCGCGCTGCCCTGCCCGGCGGTCAGGCCGAGTCTTCCCGCAGCAACCCTCACGGCCGACGCCCCCTCGCCGAGCCGCTCTCCCAGCAGCGTCCAGCACAAGCCGCCAGCCAGCGACCACACCAGTGGCAGGCTGAACTGGACGTGCCGGGCCGGCAGGTACAGCCGGTAGAGCAGCAGGTGCGCGGCGGCGAACAGCCCGAGCGACGCCACCAGCACGACCACCAGCAGCATGCCAGCCGTGGGCACGGCTGGCCGCCCCACCAGCCGCAGGCGGCCCAGCAGCAGCCATCCCCCGAACGCCACCGCCAGCCCGAACGGCAGCACCATCGCCGGCAGATTCCCCAACAGCGGGTCTCGCGGGCTGAGCGCGAAGCCGCTGCGGCTGCTCTCCAGCCAGAACCGGTACGGATCGTCCACAAAGTAGGCGGCGCGTCCGCCCTGCTGGAACTCCGGCAGGCTGCGGGCCTCCGCGCCGGTCACCGTCCGACCGAAGCTGGCGGCGTCGAGTTGCCCCCAGACCGTCAGCCCGAGCGCTAGCGCCGTCGCCGCCAGGAGCCATGCCCACGCGCGCACGAGCGGCCCCCAGGAGATGGCCGCCCGCCAATCGGGGACACCGCGCGCCGGCGTCGCCTGCCAGATGGCCCAGCCGCCGATGGTCACGGCGGACAGCGCGCAGCCGAGCGGGTAGAACACGGCCTGGAGCGGCAAGATCGACAGCGCCAGCCAGGAGCGGCCAGATGCCAGGGCGGCGAGCTGTATCACCAGCAGCGGCAGCGCGTAGGCGCGCGGCGTGGCCGAGGCTACGTCGTCGTACTGCCAGACGATCCACACCAGCAGGACCGTCGAGAGCGCGGCGGCATCCAACCGCCGCCAGAGCGTCCAGGCCAGCCAGAAGCCGCCGAGCGCCAGCACGACGGTCAGCACCAGCGGCAGCAGCTTGCTGACCCAGATCGCGTCGGTCAACAGCGTGGCGGCCCAGTAGACGGCCTGATAGCCAGCCGGCGCCTGGGCCTGGTAGTACTCGGCGATCCAGTCGCCGGCGAACAGGGCCGGATCGTGGAGGCGCGGCGCCCAGAAGACGTGCTGCCGGACGTCATCATGGACGACGAGCGGGTTGAACAGGGCCGGACGCGAGGCCCCGAACGCAAACCCGAGGCTGACAGCCATGGTCAGCGCGAACCAGAACGCCTGTTGCAGCCTCACCGACGCCGTGCGCCAGCAACCCGCGCGAGCAGCCCGCTCACGCCTGACAGCTGCGCCAGCGCCAGCAGGACGACCACGAGCCATGCGCCGGCCGCCGCCAGGCTGATGCCAGCCCCAAGCTGGAGCGGGAACGGCTCGTAGGCGAAGCGGACGGTGTGGGAGCCGGCCGGGACTGCCACCAGCCGCTCGACGCCGTTCGCCCGATAGATGGTGACGCGGGCGTCGTCGACGTAGGCCCGCCAGCCCTCGTCGAAGCGGTCGGCCAGGACGAGGTAGCCGGGCGCAGGTAGATCGGCCTGCGCCACGATCTCGGTCGGCAGGTACGAGAGCAGCCGGACCTGTCCGAGAGCGGCGCTGGCCGCGCCGGCCTGCGCGCCATCCGGCGGCGTGCCCTCGATGACGGCCTGCCGCGCCGGATCCCAGGCCTGCTCGTGCAGGCGATCCGTCGTCACCGCGCCGTTGGCCGAGATCACCTCGTTGACCAGCGAGACACGCTGGCGCGCCGCCACATTCTGCAGCAGGGCGGCGGCAGCATCCTGCTGCAGCGGGACGTACTTCTGCTTATCCAGCGCCCGCACCGCGAAGCCGCTGCCATCGGCTGCCCGGACCCCGAGTCCGTACAGGTGCAGCCTGCCGACCGGCGAGGTCATGCGGACCTCGACGGCGGTGGCATCAAACGGCTGCGCCAGGGGGATCGTCACACCGTAGATGCGAAACGGGTCGCCGCGCTCGTGGCGGTTGGGGACCTGCTCCGCCCCCGCGAAGGCCACGCGCGGCCCGGCGTAGTCCGCGAGCGGCCACCCTGGTTCCGGCGCGTTGTACTCGGCGGTCTCCAGGCCGCCGCGCAGGGGCGCCGCGAGGCGACTGCCGTCCGCGCCGATCAGCGTGACCTCGGCGACGGCGGCCCCGGCCTGCGATTCGCCCAGCCCTTCGACCGCCGAGAGCACCGTGAGTGAGGTGGCCTGCGTCGGCACGATCCTGAACGTCTCCTGGCCGGTCGGGTTGGCGGACGTGCCGCTCATCAAGCGGTCGTAGGGGTGGTAGGTGACGCCCTCGAACGTGCGCGAGCCGGGCGCCTGCACGGCGGCCAGCACGTACTGCACGTCGAACAGGTCGAGCAGCGCGTTGTCCTGGTGAACGACGCTCTGCCAGTAGTCGGCAAAGCGAGGCGGCTCCAGTGAGCTGTAGCCGTTGACGGTCGCAACGCCGGCTCCGGCCAGCTGGTTCGCGCCGTAGCGCTGGTTGAGCACCGGCTCCACGAAGAGGCGGAACGGCTGGGGCCGGCTCTCCAGCACCATGGTGGCCGGCGAGGACGGCGTCAGATCCTGGGCCGGGGACTGGAAGTAGAACGAGGTGCTGAACAGCCACAGGTCGCCGGCGGTCAGCCAGAGCAGCAACGCGCCACACAGCAGGTCCAGGCGCGGCCGGTGGAGCCAGAGTCTGAGTACGAGCGGCGTGACGGCCAGCAGCCCCAGCCCGATGGCCGTGCGCGCGTTGTCCGGCCGGGTGAACTCCATCAAGCCGTAGTAGACGTGCCACGGCCCGAGCTGCCCGTTCTCCTTGCTGGTGTGGAGGGCGACGCGGAGGAGGTCTGTCGCGCTGAGCGGGTCGAAGCGCAGCCACCAGCGGAGTGCGCCAATCGCGAGTGCCAGCCCCAGCGGCAGCAGGAGCATCACGTTCAGCAGCCCGACGATGGTGCCGGACGCGCCACGGAACCGCGCATGCCGCGCGATCCACGTCACCCCGAGCGCCGAGAGCACGGCCAGCGTGAAGCTGAGCAGCAGGCTGAAGCGGGCCGGTGCGCGCAGGTAGCTGAAGCCGGGCAGGTTCCAGACGACCGTGTACGGCTTGATGGGGAGATAGTCCCCGAACACCAGCAGCAGGCTGACCAGCCCGACCAGGGCGTAGAACATCACGGCCCGGCCGCGCACGTAGCCGAGCGCCACCAGCGCCAGCAGCAGGGGCGTCACGCCGACGTAGAGCGTCGTCTCGTGGGTCGCCCAGAGCGCCCAGTGCCGCTCCGCGTCGAAGTTGAACATGGCCGGGAAGGCGAACGTCAGCAACTGCGGCGGCGAGACGGCGAAGCTGGTGGCGTAGTCGTAGGTGACGAGCGAGGCGCGGATCGAGCGGAGCCCCAGCTCGTAGAGCGGGACGATCTGGATGGCGGCCAGTCCCAGCCCCAGCCCGACAACGAGCAGGCCGAGCACCACCCGGCTGAGCAGCCACTCCAACGGGTTCCCGCCGATGTTGCGCCGGGCGAGCAGCGCCCGCAGCTCGTAGACGAGCTTGCCAAGCTGCGCCATCCGGCTGATGCTTGGCGAGAGGATCGTCGGGACGGAGGTCTTGCCGAACGGCCCGAACAGCAGCGCCAACCCGAAGACGAGGACGCTCATCAGGACCGGTTGGATGTGGACGCCGACCGCTTCCAGCGCCAGGATCAGCCCGCCGGCCGCCGCCCAGAGCAGCCGGCGTGGCCCGCGCGCCTGGAGGGCCAGCTCGGCGGTGAGCATCAGCCAGGGCAGCCAGGCCGCGCTGCGGAGAATGTTGTCGTGCTGGAGGTGGCCCACCATGAAGCTGCCGTAGGCGAACGCCAGCCCGCCGATGGTAGCGCCCCGCCGGTTCGCGCCGAGCAGGCGGGCGTAGAGGTACATGCCAACGGATGCCAGCGCGTAGGCAACGACGCGCCCGGCGCTGTAGGCCAGCGGCATCGGGAGCAGCGCCAGCAGCCCGAGCTGCACCGGCGAGAGCAGGCCGATCTCGCCGTCGGCCAGGAGCGGGTAGCCGCCGAAGATCAGCGGCGACCAGAGCGGCAGCCGTCCGGCCGCGACCTCGCCGGCAGCCCAGAGCGTGTTGGGATAGTAAAACGTCGTGGTGTCGCGGCCGTAGTAGATCGGGCCGCCCGTCAGCTCGGTGACGAAGACGACGACACTGAAGCCGACCAGGAAGAGGATCGGCGCGAGCTCTAGCAGGGCCGCACGGGTGGCCGCGAACGCGCGCGGCAGCGGCCGGCGTGACGCCACCCGAGGCCCACCGTCCGAGGCGACTACCAACGCTGGGCTCCGTCTCTGGGGCGTCGAGTGCGAGGTGAGGCAACTGTAGCGGGCGGACGGAGGGGCGAACAAGGGCAGCGCGAAGGGGCGTGGATCTACGACCCTCGCCCCTCGCCCCACGCCGTGTCAGCGGTACGACAGACACGGCCATCCCCTCCCTGGTACGCTGATTTCGTTCATCGATATGTGCGACCGACGCGGCGCAGCAGAGTTCCTACTGGTGAGAGGGGTGCAGCGCACTCGTGACTGACGATCAGGCGCCCACGCCGAAGCCGTTCCCGGCCGATCCCCGCCTGCGCGAGCGTCGCCCCGGCCCGACGCAGCCGCTGCCGGTCCCGCCGGGGCCGACCTCGCCCGGCTCGATCCCGCCACCGCCGCAGTCCCGGGCCGAGGCTGGCGCCGGCCCGCGCGCCTGGGGGCAGGTCGCCGGGCCAGCCGACCGCACCAGCTTCTTTGCTGAGCAGGCCCGCCACCGCCGCGCGACGTGGCGGCTGTCCGTCGCCTCGTCTCTGTCGGTGGTGCTGGCGGGCCTGCCGCTGTCGCTCGTGGTGACGCCCATCGTCTTCCTGGCCGCCATCCTGCTGGCGAAGCTGATCAGCCTGGTCGGGCTGCTGCCGGCCAACGTGCCGGAGTCGTTCCGCTTCGTGGCCTGGACGATTGGCCGCCTGATGGATGCCATCGACGTGGCGGACAAGGGGCCGATCCCGCCGCTGCTGCTGTTCCAGGCCGGCCTGGGGGTCGTGTCGCTGCTGCTGCCGGGCGTCCTGGTCATGCTGGTGTTCTGGCTGCTGTTGCGCCGCCTCTTCTCCGGGGCGGGCGTCGGCGGGCTGGTGCTGGGGCTGGGCGCTCGCCATCCGAACCCCGGCGACCTGGAAGAGCGGCAGCTGGTGAACGTCGTCGAGGAGATGGCGATTGCCGCTGGCCTGCCGGCCCCACGGGTCATGCTGCTGGACGGCCAGATCGCCAACGCGGCGGTGGTTGGGTCGTCGCCGGCGGACGCGGTGATCGTGGTGTCGCGGCGGCTGCTGGACGAGATGGACCGCGACGAGACCCAGGGCGTCCTGGCGCAGCTTGTCGCCTCGATTGGCAACGGCGACCTGGGCGTCGCCCTCTCGATGGTGACGGTCTTCCGGACGTTCGGGCTGGTGAACGTGCTGCTGGATGCGCCGATCAGCACCTCGGCCCGGGCGACGCTCTGGCAGCTGTTCCGCGTGCTGACGGACAAGGCCGGCCGCGAGGCCGACGCACGCGCCGCTGAGGCTGCCCGACTGCTCGGCTCCCGCGTCTCGATGGTCGAGATGGAGGATGTCGATCTCGTCCTGGGAAGCGAGGAGCAGAAGTCCCGCGCACCGCGCGGCATTCGGGGCCTGCTGCTGAAGGTGCGCATTTTCGGCCTCTTCCCGATCTGGGCTGCCGCCGGCCTGGCGAAGACGGCCCTCATGATGATGGTCCTCGGGCTGCTCAGCCCGATGCTGGCCTGGACGTGGCGGACCCGCCGCTTCCTGGCCGACGCGACCGCCGTGCAGCTCACGCGGAACCCGGACGGCATCGCCCGGGGGCTTCAGGGCTTGCTGGCGCGCGGCGGCGGCATCAGGGGCGGCGCCTGGGCGGACCACCTCTTCGTGGTGGGCGGGGCGGTCACGGATCGGCACCGCGTCAACCAGGAGGTCGTGCAGGAGCTGCAAGCAGAGGTCGAGCGGGAGAGTGTGGGCAAGTCGGGCGCGGAGCGGGTGGCCGCCCGCCTGCGCGCGGGCCACAAGTATCGCCAGCGGCTTGAGGCCGAGGCCGACCAGACCACGCCGGACGAGTCAGAGATCGGGCAACTGGGCTGGCTGTCCATGCATCCGCCGCTGGCGAGCCGCCTGAAGCGGCTCCAGAAGATGGGCGCACACGTCGATCCTGAGGCGTTCGAGGGCAGCTGGACCAGCAAGCTGCAGCTGGTGATGCTGGCGATCTTCAGCCCGTTGTTCCTGCTCATCGCCTTCCTGATGGGCGTGGTGGTGGTCCTCTGCACCGGGCTGATTCTCGTGTTCATGATGATCCCGATGGCGATCGTGTACGCCATCTTCGAGTGGCTGTTCTAGCAAGAGAGAGGAGACGCCGATGCTGGGGGCATTGCTGGGGATGGTCGGGCTGCTGGTGATCGTGGTGGCGATTGTCGCGGCGATGGCGGTGATGATCTACAACGGGCTGGTGGGCGGCCGGAACCGGGTCCAGAATGCGTGGTCGCAGATCGACGTGCAGCTCAAGCGGCGGCACGACCTGATCCCCAACCTCGTCAACGCCGTCAAGGGGTACATGCAGCACGAGCGCGACATTCTGGAGCGGGTGACCCAGGCCCGGGCGAACGCCATCGCGGCCGGCAACGACGTGGCCGCCCGCGCCGACGCCGAGAACCAGTTGACGGGGGCGCTGCGCTCGCTGTTCGCGGTGGCCGAAGCGTACCCGCAGCTCCGCGCCAACGAGAACATGCTGGCGCTCCAGGAAGAGCTGACCTCGACGGAGAACCGCGTCGCGTTCTCGCGGCAGGCCTACAACGACGCGGTGATGGAGTACAACACGTCCCAGCAGACCTTCCCGGCGGTGCTGTTCGCGGCCAGCCTGGGCTTCCGGCCCGCCGACCCGTTCGCCATCGAGAACGGGGCCGAGCGGGCGGCGCCGACGGTCTCCTTCTGAAACGTCATGGCATCCTGAACGGCCCGAGCCCCTTCGGCTGGCTCAGTGAGTGACGTACAGAGCGTTGTCCTGGGGCTCCCATGTCATGTTGAGCGAAGCGAACACCTCACCCGCTGACCGTCAGCGCTCAGTAGCAGATCTGTCATCCTGAACGAGCGAGCTTGCGAGCGATGTGAAGGATCTCACCAACTGACCGTCAACGCTTGCGTCAGCGGGTGAGGTCCTTCGCTGCGCTCAGGATGACATGGGGAGTTGCGCTCTTTGCACAACTGGACGGCGGCCCGTGAGGGCCTCCTCAACAGTGGAGGTGAGGGCCTCCTCAACACTGGGGGTGAGGGCCTCCAAAACACGGCGCGGTCAGCCGTCCAGCGTCAGCGAAGGGCTGCTGCGCCGACCGGCTCCCGCATGGCGGCCTCGGCGTCGGCCGGCGGCGCACTGTGCGCTGGCAGGCGCAGCGTGAAGGTCGTTCCCCGCCCCAGCTCCGTCTGCACCTCGATGCGCCCCCGGTGCTGCTCCGCGATCCACTGGGCGATGGAGAGGCCCAGCCCCGTCCCACGCGCCGTGCCGGTGTCGCGGTGGCGGGCGTGGTCCGCCCGGTAGAACCGCTCGAACAGGTGCGGCACGTCGTCTGGGCCGATGCCGACGCCGTTGTCCTGCACGCCGATCAGCACCTCGCTGCCCTCGCGGGTGACCATCAGGCGGATCAGCCCGCCGTCCGGGGTGTACTGGATGGCGTTGTCCGCCAGCACCAGCAGCAGCTCTTTCAGGTAGTCGTGGTTCCCCAGGACCGCCGCGCGCTCGACCGGGTCGGCGATGACGGTGTGCTCGTGGGACATCGCCATCAGGCGGGCCTGCCGGTAGACCTCCTGGATCAGCCGGTCAACCTCGATGACCTCGTTGCGCTCGACCCGCAGGCCGGAGTCCACCCGTGCGAGCGTCAGGAGATCGCCGACCAGCCGGCTGAGCCGCTCGATCTCGGCCAGGGCATCGGCCATCGCCTCGTCGCGGTCGGCCGGGGGCAGATCGTCGCCGGCCCGCTGGAGCAGCTCGAGGTTGGTGCGGATGGTGGAGAGCGGTGTCCGCAGCTCGTGCGAGGCGTCCGCCACGAAGCGCCGTTGCGAGGCGAGCGTGTGCTCCTGCTCCTGGTACGCCTCCTGGAGCTGATGGAGCATCTGGTTGAACGTCAGCGCCAGCCGGGTGACCTCGTCCCGCGAGGCCCGCACCGTGCGCGGCACATCGACCCGCCGCCCGAAATCGCGCGATTCGCCGATGGAGCGGGCGTCCCGGGTGAGCCGTCCGATCGGGCTGAGGGCTGCGCGCGCCAGGATGTAGCCGGCCACCGTCACGAAGCAGAGGCTGACCGAGCCGATGCCGATGAGCACCAGCCGCAGCCGGGCCAGGGTGACCTCGACGTCCCGCAGGGTGCGGGTGACCTGGATCACGCCGGCGATGTTGCCGTCGAGCCGCGACAGCTCCAGGGGCGCGTAGTAGATGCGGACCGGCACCCGGTCGATGATCGCCGTGGTGTAGCTCGGGGTGCCGGCCAGCGCCAGCTCGACGTTCGGACGGTCGATGGGGACGGCGCGGTCCCGCAGGTTCTCGGACTGGACGTGGACGCGGCCATCCACGTTCAGCACCTGGACGGTCATGCCGGGCGAGGTGAAGGCATCCAGGTTCGGAAAGCGAATGTAGACGTTGACGCGCGGCTGGCTGATCTCTCGACGTAAGTCGAGATCGATGGTGCCGCTCAGCTCGCGCACTTGATTGCGGAGGCTGTCGTCGATCTCCGACTCCAGGTAGTGTTCCAGCGACAGGTACACCACTACGGCTGCCACCGAGAGCGTCATCCCGACGATGGCCATGTACAGCAGGGCGATGCGCCAGCGCAACGGCACCGGCGGATGGAGCGCGTAGCGAATGCCGAGCCGCAAGACCCGCCGTATGAGCGATCGTTGTGGACGCGGCTGATCGGACATCGGCTCCTCAGCAGGGCTGGCGGGTGCGTGGGCGTGGGCGGTCATCGGCTGTGGCGCTCGGGTGGCACGGCGGTCACTCGCGGAGCACGTAGCCGGCGTGCCGGACCGTGTGGATCAGGCGCGGCTCGCTGCTGGCTTCGAGCTTGCCCCGTAACTGTCCGACGTAGACCGGCACGAGGTTCGATTCGCCCTCGAAGTCGTAGCCCCAGACCTGTTCCAGAATGTAGGTGTGTGGCAGCACCCGGCGCGGGTGTCGCATGAACAGGTGGAGCAGGTCGTACTCCTTGGCCGTCAGCCGGATCACCCGCTCGCCGCGCCGCGCCTCACGCGCGCCGGTGTCGAGCATCAGATCTGCGAACCGCAGCACGGCCGGCGCGGCCTGGGCCGCCGCCTCTGGCTCGCGCCGGCGCAGGCGCGCCCGGACCCGCGCCAACAGCTCCTGAATCGCGAACGGCTTGACGAGGTAGTCGTCCGCGCCGGCCTCCAGGCCGGCCACCTTGTCCTCGATCTGGTCCCGCGCCGAGAGCATCAGCACCGGCACGCCGCCGGCCGCATGGACCCGCCGCGCGATCTCCAGCCCGTCCAGCCCCGGCAGCATCACGTCCAGGATGATCAGGTCCGGTGACTCGTCGCGGGCAAGCTGCAAGCCCTCAGGGCCGCTGGTGGCCGTCAGGACGCGGTAGCCCTCGTAGGCCAGCACGCGCCGCACGGACGAGACGAGCCGGTCGTCGTCGTCCACCACCAGCACGGTGGCCGGTCCCTCGCGATCTGCCTGTGCCGAGACGCTCATCTCTGCCTGACCCATCCGGCGGAGTGTCGGCGCGACTGCTCGCCGCCGAGTGACGGGCGCGGACGCCATGGCGGCGCGCCCTGGGGTCATTGTACGGTCAGGCGAGAGGCGCCTACCGCTATTCGGAGATTGACGCGCTCGGTGGCGGTGGCGTAGTTCGGCGAGACGTACTCGTCGCCCTGGCGCGGGAAGCGCCGCTCGTCGATCTCGATGCGGTTCGGGCCGCCGTCCACCGAGATCCGCGCCGCCACGTTCGGCGGCACGATCACCTCGATGCGCGCCGCACCGCCCTCGATGGAGGCGTTGGTCTGGCCCTGGGCCGGCAGCGTGATCCTGGCCTGACTCGCGCCGGTCTCGATGGCCAGGTTGGGAACGCGCAGGCTTTCGAGGTTGACGTTCAACTCGCTGATGGCGGCCTCGATACGAAGATCCGTGGGGACGGTCGGCGAGAGCCGCAGCTGGAACCGCCCCAGGTCGAAATGGCGATCGCCGTCGTCGGGTGCGATCCGGATGGTGTGGCGGTCGTTGCGGACCGTCGCGCGGGCGTCGAAGCGGATGTTCTGGTGGCCGGAGACCAGCCCGTCCACCAGCACCGTGTCGCGCAGGTCGGCTGGCAGCGGCCCGACGTCGAGCGCGCCCGCGCCATACTCCATCTCGACGGCGGCGGTCGCTGCGCCCTCCAGCGGCTGGCTGAATGCCTGGGTCAGCGGGGCGTTGCTCGGGCGGGTGGCCTCGTGCCAGTACGACGCGAAGTCGATGGCCGACACGCCGATCCCCAGCACCGGGATCAGGACGACCAGCAGCACCAGCATGCCCCAGGCGACCCGCCCGGTGGCGAGCGCCTCCAACCCCAACAGGATCAGCAGGACCGGCCAGTACTGCCAGATGTCTCGCCAGACGGACCAGGGCAGGATCTGGAGGTTGTTCAGCAGCAGGACGATGCCGGCGCCGAGCAGCACGAGCGGCCCGACAAGGTGCCGCCGGCCGCTGCGCCGCTGCTCGGACCCCCAGGCCTCGTGCCTAGCCACGCCGCCCCCGCCCGAACAGCAGCCAGGCGCCCGCGCCGACCAGCAGCAGCGGCATCAGGTACTGCATCTTCACCCACCACAGCAGCCCGAGGTTGTTCCCGAGGATCATCAGGCCGATCAGGATCAGGAGCGCGCCGGCCCAGTGCTGCCGTCGCCGCCTCCGCTCCGAGGGCGGTGCGCCCACGAACGGCGCGCCGGTGGACGGGCCGCCGCTGTACGACGAGCCGCCAGCCGGCCCCCAGCCAGGGCCGCCGGCTGGCCCACCAAACGGACCACTCGCTGGCCCGCCGGCTGGCCCGCCGAAGGGTGGCCCGAACGGCGGCGTGCCCGGCCCCTGCCCGAACGGCGCGCCGAAGGGCGGCATGCCGCCTGGGGGTGTGCCGCCTGGGGGTGTCCCGCCTGGGGGTGTCCCGGGGCCGAACGGGGCACCGGTACCCGTGCCTGCCCCCATACCTGCCCCCGTGCCTGCACCCAGGCCCGAGCCGGACCCCGGGCCATGTGGAGGGCTGCTCGGCGGTCCGGCCGGTGGGTCGATCTCCAGCGGCGTGTCGTCAGCCGGCGCGACGCTGTCGGATGGCGTGCTGCCGATCCGCGGGCCGCTGGCGCCAGCCGACCCGGCCGGGACCGGCTCGCCTCCCGCGGGCTGACTCATGGGGCGGTCGGCGGTGGCCGTCTGGCCGGGTGCATCGCTGGCTGGGGGTGGGGTGGTCGCAGCGCCGGGGACACGCGCGGAGGTGGAATCGCCGGTCATGGAAGCATCCTTGCTCGTGGTAAACGGCGTTGCGCCGGACGGCGCGCCGCCGGGTCCGTAGCCTGCTGGCCCGTAGCTGCCGTGGTAGCCCGTCACGTCGGGCTCGCCGCGCGGGGCCGGGCCGCCCGTCTGCGCGTCTGAGCGCGGCGGATCGACGAAGTCGCGGATGCGGCCGGTCAGATCGTCAACGTCGCGCTTGAACGTGTCCATCCGCGACGTGTCGCCCCCCTCGAACGGCACGACGATCCAGAGGACGATGTACGCCAGGATGCCGGCGCCGGAGATGAACGTCGTGACGACAAACAGCAGACGAATCAGGACGGGATCGACGTCGAAATACTCGCCGAGCCCGCCGCACACCCCTGCGAGCATTTTCTGCGAGCGGCTGCGGTAGAGCCGGCTCGGCACATGGGCGGCCATGGGGTTTCCTCCCTGAGATGCGAGCGGACTCGCCGCTCACCAGTGGGACGGGTGGCACGGCGGGATTGTTGCAGCCCGGCCGCGCGAATCTCCTGACCCACGGTCGCGCACGGCTGCGCGGCGCATGATGCCGCGCCTACCCACCAGGCCGAGTCCGCCAGGCCGGGTGTTCTTCATCGAGCAGGGCGGGCAGCTCCAGCAAGCTCTGAATCTCCGCGTTCGGCACGATGCCCGCCGTGTTCGGGATGCCCTCCCGGTTGAGCCAGATGCCGCGAATGCCGACGGCTTGCGCGCCGGCCACGTCGTGCGTCAACGAATCGCCCACGTGCAGAACGGCGGCCGGCTCGCAGGCTGCCGCTTCCAGCGCCGCGTCGAATAGCTGCCGGTGCGGCTTGGGCCGCCCGTACTGATCGGCGAACAACGCGAAGCGAAATCGGCCGGCCAGCCCGCAGCGGTTCGGGTCGGTGTTGCCGTTGCTGATGATGCCGAGCGTCAGGTGGGACAGGGCGTCGAGCGCCGCCACCGTGTCGTCGTAGAGGCGCGTAGCGGCGACACGCTGCTCCAGGTAGAGCGCGTTCAACTCGGCTGCCAGCGCCCGATCTGGAGCGCCGATGAGTTCCAGGGTGCGCTCGAACGCCGCCAGTCTGATCTCGATCAACGTCGCGCCGCGCGCCTCCATCTCGACGGCTGTGTCGTCGCGAATCGCCATCAGCCGCTCGACCGTCAGCCAGGAGG
Source organism: Chloroflexota bacterium (assembly GCA_020850535.1). Classification (NCBI taxonomy): domain Bacteria; kingdom Bacillati; phylum Chloroflexota; species Chloroflexota bacterium. The sequence goes on along the minus strand of JADZEM010000060.1, from coordinate 37,678 downwards.
GGCAGTCCGGCCGCTGGTGGCGCAGCGCGTCGAGCACGGCGGCCTGCGCCTGCCGCATCGCCTGCTCGAAATCCCAGAGGGTGCCGTCCGCATCGAAGGTGACTGCCTGAATCATCGTCATCATGTCCGGTGTGCTCTTTCTGCCGACGCGCCGTCTCGCACTCGATTTCACTGCCTGCTATCCTGTCCGCCAGCCTGCGCGCCTGTGCATGAAATGGGTAGTCGTGCAGAATCGATATGGCAGGTGCTGGTCAGACACGATGTTGTGCGGTATCGTGAGGATGCGGTCCATTTCGGTAGGGAGTGGTCAGCAGATGTCAGTGCCGACAGCGGCGCCAACAGACCATCTCGCGTATCGTTTTCCCGTGTCGGTGAAGGGTGTGATTCTGCGGGGCCGACAGGTGCTGCTCCTGAAGAACGGGCGCGACGAGTGGGAGCTGCCGGGCGGCAAGCTGGAGCCTGACGAGGAGCCGCGCGCCTGTCTGCGCCGCGAGATCGAGGAGGAGTTGGGGCTGACGGTTTCCGTGCAGTCCATTATCGACACCTGGGTGTACCGCATCATCCCGGGCATCGACGTGCTGATCGTGACGTACGGCTGCCAGGCCGATCCAGCCGCCACGCCGCGCCACAGCGAGGAGCACAAGGCCTGGGGCCTGTTCGATCTTGACGATCTGGACGCGCTCCCGCTGCCGCCCGGTTACGCTGCCTCGATCCGCTCCTGGGCCGTCGCTGCGCCGCCGTCTCGTACCCGCCCGGCCGGCGTGATCTGGAGCTGCCGCACCGCACGCTGAGCGCCCGATGCCGCCCCCCACCCCTGCCTGGCCGACCCCTGTGCGTTGTCGCCTACGCGATTGTGCGCAGGCCGTGCATCCCGGCATCCACTACGCTGGCCTTATCGAGTGGACGCGCACGGTTCAGCTCTGCGCCGGCGCTGGCGGCGCACACCCCTGGAGGTCAGATGACGACGCCGCTGACCGTCATGACCTGGAACGTCGAGAACCTGTTTCCGCCCGGCTACCCGATCAGCCCCAGCAGGCAGGTGACCGCCGAGGCGTTCGATGCGAAGCTCATGTACCTCACAGAGCAGATCCGCGCGGTGCAGCCGGACGTGGTTGCCCTGCAGGAGCTTGGCGGCGCGTCCGACGCCGACGACAGCGCGTTCATGGCGCTGGCCGGCCGCCTTGCCGACATCCTGCCGCAGCCGGCGCTGTCCGCCCATCCGGACAGCCGGCCCACTGGCGGCGGCATCCGGGTCGGGTTCCTGTCGCGGCTGCCGATCCTGGCGACGGCCGAGGTGGTCGATTTTGCGCCGGGCGAGCTGGCCGCGGTGCCGGGCTTCGGGTCCGCGCAGCCGAGCCGCCGGCTCTCGCGGGGCGCGCTGTGCATCGAGGTCGAGCCGGCGCCTGGGCTGCGGGTCCACCTGATCTCGGCGCACCTGAAGTCGAAGCTGATCACCTACCCGCCGGCTCCGGGCGGGCATCAGGCGCGCTTCGACACGAACGACGAGGACGAGCGGGCGCGCGGCACGGGGCTGGCGCTCCTGCGGCGCACCGCCGAGGCTGTGGCGCTGCGGGTTCACGTCAACGCCGTGCTCCAGGCTGCCGACGCGCCGCAGGTCGTGCTGCTCGGCGACCTCAACGACGAGCCGCTGGCCGCCACCACCCAGCTCCTGCTCGGGCCGGCCGACAGCGACGTGACCTCGCCGGACCGGCGGGACGGCGTCCGCCTCTACAACCTGTGCGACACGATCCCCCTGAAGGGGTCTCGCCCGACGGACGTCAAGGAGTTCCTGGCGCCTGACCGTCGCTACTCACGCCTCTACGAGGGACGCGGCGAGCTGATCGACCACATCCTGGTCAGCCGGGGGCTGCTCGGCACGCCGGAGCAGAATCGGCAGGGGCAGTGGGCGGTGACCGAGGTGACGAGTCTGGTCGAGAGCATCCAGGGGGAGAGTGTCGGCAACAACCCGACGACGCGTGTGGACGAGTCACACCCCGACCATGCGCCCATCGTTGCGCGGTTCGCCCTGTAGTCTGCCGCCCTACGAGTCTGCAGCCGCCAGCAGCCCGTGCTCCACCACCCACACCGCCACCTGCGCTCGCGACCGACACTCCGGCCGGCGCAGGATGTGCGCGACGTGGTGCTCGCCGCGCCTCGCATCGGCGCCAGCTCCCGGGCGATCTGGGCGTCGGAGTAGCCACGGGCGATGCGCACGGCCACCGTGCGCTGCCGGTGGGGGGCCGCGACTGCGCTGGCCGCAGTGCAGGATGCTGCGGGGCACCCCTGCCGGTGGGTCAGGCGCGCGAGGTCCGCCTGCAGGTTGCCCGAGCTGCCGCGATGGCCTGTGCCTCTTCGGCATACCTGCGAGGGCGGCTGTCGGCGTCGTCCTCGATGTCCAGGCCCCAACCTGCGCCATCCTGTCGCGTGCGATCGGCGCAGGCGACCGGCCCAGGCCATCCGCCGTACCGAGGCAGGACACTCCCGAGAGCCGGCAGCGCGTTGCGTGTCCCGCGCACCGCGGCCGGCCTCGCAGCCATCGTCTGGCGGGGCCGTCCGTCGCCGACTCGCCAGGCAAGACCCTCACGCCCGTGGCTTGAGGTTCTCCCGGCGCAGGTTCAGGATGCCGGTGCCGTAGGGCCGAAAGTCGACGGTGTTGGCGATGCCGTACAGGCGGCGCGGCTGCACCACCGGGATCCACGGCAGCTGCTCCAGGCCGATCTCGTTCATGCGCCGGTAGTTCCGCAGCCGCAGCTCCCGATCCAGCGACGAGCGGGCCTCGGCCCCGAGTTGCTGCCACTCGGGGTGCTGCCACTGCTCCGGCGCGCCGCCAGGGCCGAGCAGCCGGACCATCATGCTGTCAGGGTCCAGCAGCGGGCTGGCGGGATCGGCCCAGAACAGCCCCTTGAACGAGGCGTCGCGCAGACGGGCGGCCCGCTGCTCGGCGGTGATGACCTCGACGCGGCTGTTGATCCCCACGGCTCGCCACATCCCGTCGATCAGGCTGGCCATCTCGCGGTCACCCGTCAGGTAGCCGTCCGTCGTCTCCAGGGTGACCGGCTCGCCAGCGTAGCCGGCCGCCTGCAACCGCTGCCGCGCCCGACCCTGGTGGTACTCCAGCGGCGGCAGCGTGGCGTCAAACCCGAAATCGCCCTGGGCGATCAGCCCGTTCGGGACGACGCCCTGCTCGCGATGGACGGTCTTGATGAGCGTCTCGCGGTCGATGGCGAGCGACAACGCCTGCCTGACGAGCGGCCGGTCGAGCGGCGCGACGCGGACGTTGACGGCCAGTACGTGCAGCCCGTTCACGAGCACGCCGTCGACGCGGGCACGGTTGCTGCGTTGCACCGCGTCGAGCTGCTGGGCCGGCAACTGCAGGGCCAGGCCGACCTCGCCGGCGACCAGCCCGGCCGCGCGGGCCGCGCCATCCGCCCGGCCGCGCACCACGATCTGCGAGAACTGCGGCGCACCGCCCCAGTACCCGTCGAAGCGTCCCAGCACGAGATGGTCGTCGCGGGTCCACTGCAGGAACCGGTATGGCCCGGTCCCGATGGGCCGGCGGGCGAACTCGTCAGGGCCGACGCGCTGCAGGTACGCCTTCGGGACGATCTGCCCGCCAAATGAGGCCAGCCGCGCCGGCAGCAGCGGGTCTGGCTGGCGTGTCACGAACGCCACCGTCAGCGGATCGGGCGACTCGATGCGGTCGACCGTCGAGAAGAGCGCCGTCACCGCCGTCTTCGCCGAGGCGTCCAGGGTACGCTCGATGGAGAATCTGACGTCGGCCGAGGTGAGCGTCGAGCCATCGTGGAAGGGCACGTTCGGGCGCAGCCGCAGCTCCCACCGCCGATCTTGCACCTTCCACTCGGTCGCCAGCAGCGGACGGATGACGCTTTGATCCTCGTTGCGGAAGGTGAGGGTGTCGAACAGGGCAAACGAGGCAGTGGCGTCGGCGGGGAGCGTCGAGCGGTGCGGATCGAGGGTGGTCGGCTCGGCGTCCTGCAGGATGACCAGCTCGCGCGGCGCGCCGACGCTCGGCGTCGCGGTTGGCGCGGGGGCCGTCGGGACCACCGCCGGCGTACCGTTGGCGGCCGGCGTTGCCGCGCGGGTGGGACGTACGTCTCCGGCTGGAACTGCCGTCGGCAGGACGGTGGACACCAGGGTCGGCTGGCCCTTGGCAGCCGGACGGGCGGCGCTCCCGCTGCTGCCGCCGACGCCGCTCCCGCAGGCGGCGAGCAAGCCGGCGCTCAGCACGCCACCGGCCACCGCCGAGAGGGACAGCAAGACGCGCCGCCTGGCAGGGGAAGCAGGCATCGGCCGGCTACGCGTCAGCGCGGGAGACAAGCGGATCTGGCGCAGTTGGACCTGGCGAAGGCGAAGGCAAGCCGGGCGTGGGCCGGTCCGGCGAGGGGTAGTCGGGCGAGGGCCGGTCGGCGGCGGGCGCGTCTGCCGTGCGCCAGTCGCCGTTCTGCCGCAGGATCTCGGCGAGGCGGTACGCCAGCGCGCGGGCCTCGTCGGCCTGGGCGCGGCTGATGCCGCCAGCCCGCACCGCTGCTTCGAGATCGTCCTCGTCCACGACCCGTACGATGCCGCCCGGCAGCCGCATGACGTCCACTTCCAGATCGATGTAGTGAACGGCGCCGTTCCGCAGCTGGGCGGGCGTCTGGATGTTGAACAGCTCGCCCACCAGCGTACCGTCGCGGCGGTAGTAGGTGCGCCGCAGCACCCGCCCGCCGATGGGCGTCTCGATGGTGCCCCAGTCGCCGGCCAGCTTGGGGAGGTTCAGGCTGTCGTACTGGCCGCCGCCCGAGAACTGCCGCTCCAGGGTCAGCAGCTCGCCGTCCCAGGCCGAGACGATCCCGCGCATGGTGATCGTGCGCTTCCAGGGCTTGGCGTGGACAATCGAGGCCGGCGAGCCGACGCCGAAGTCCGCCCGACCACCACTCACCGCCGCTGACCGTCGATCTGCCTTGCTCATCCTGTTGCCGGGCCTCCAGGCCAGATGGTGACCGAGCGCGTGACGATCAGCCCTGGCGCACGCGGAACAGGATCGCCGTGCCGCCGGCCAGCACGCACCATGTCAAGAGCGCGCCGATGGTGACCAGCAGCCAGCGGTCCTCGTCGAAGTACATCCGCAGGCTGTTCAAGAAGCGATCCAGCCAGAGCTCGGGCGTCGAGACGACGACTAATTGGACCGGCACGCTCACGGTGTCCGCCGTCGTGTTGAACTGGCTCGTCTCGGAGAGGCGCGGGGCCGTCACCCGCCCGGCGATGATGCCATCGATGACCGTGCCAGCGGGCGGCAGGCTGGCCGGCGCGACGAGCGTGGCCGGCAGGACGGTCTCCTGGTTCGCGCGCCCCTGACCGCGCCGCTCCACGATGGTGATCGTCTCGCCCCAGTTCTGAGGCCGGGCGGCGGTCACGGGGAACGTTGTGCCGGCGTCGTCCAGCTCGCGGTCGAGCGTCAGCTCCAGGCCGGACGAGGCCCAGAGGCCGCTCACCGAGCGCCCGCTGTGGACGTACCAGTTGGTCGCCGCGCCCGGCGCGACCTTGAGCTGCGCCGGCGTGGACGCCGCAACCTTCAACGGGGCCGACGCGGTCGCCGCGACCTCGACGGTCGGGCCGGGCGGGCGGCCCTCCAGGTAGAGCGCGACGGGGTTGACGACCAGCAGCGCCAGCAGCGCCACGGGCAGGATGACCAGGAAGACGAGGCCGAGCAGTACCAGCAGGGGGCCGGGCAGGGCCAGCCCTCGCCGACGTGGCCTCGGCACAGCGGCGGCGGCCTGCCCGTTGGGCGGCTCGGCCTCGTCTGGATCGTAGCGGTAGGCGGCCGGCAGGCGTTCGGTCTCGGCCGGGGCGGCCGGCCGGACTGATGTCGCGCGCAGGCGCCGGGCCTCCGCCAGCGACGCCTCGGCCGCCCCGTCCTCGCCGATCCGGTGGTACGACTCCCCAAGCCGCTCGAACAGCTCGGGCGAACGCACCCCGGCCCGCACGTTCGCCTCGTACAGCTCCGTCGCCTCTTCGTCCATGCCGCGACGGGTGAAGATCCGGGCCAGCGCCTCGCGAGCGGCGATCTTCTCGGAGGGCGAGCCATCCCGCAGCGTCTGCAAGCAGGAATGAGCCTCGTCCTCTTCGCTGTCGTAGCTCACCGCAGCCATCCTGGATCGTTCTCCATCCCCCGACGACTCAGTCGTCGCCGGGGGCGTCGCTGGCCTTGAGGATCGCCCCGCCCAGATCCTCCCAGACGGTGGCAATCGCCGAGGTGTCCCAGCGGCCCATCCCCTTGACGCGCGCGGCCGTCCGCAACTGCTGAACGAGCGCCCCGATGGGCAGGGCTGCGCCGACGTCGCCGCCAAGCTCCAGGGCCAGCCGGGCGTCCTTGTACTGGAGATCCAGGGCAAAGGATGGCGGCTGGAAGTTCCGCATGAACACTTTGTTCTTGATCATGCCGTGCAGCATGGCGTTGTTCGCGCCGGTCGTGGAGAGCACCTTGTACATGATCTCCGGCGTCAGGCCGGCCTTCGCCCCGAGCAGCAGCGACTCTGCGTTGACCGCCGCCACCACGCCGCCGAGCAGGTTGTTGACCAGCTTCATGGTGGCCCCGGCGCCGTTCGGGCCGCAGTGGTGGATGTCGGTAGCGACCTTGCTGAGCACGGGCATGGCCGCGTCGATATCCTCCTTCTCGCCGCCGATCATCAGCACGAGCGTGCCGTTCTCGGCCTCGGTCTTGCCGCGCGCCATCGCGCTGTCCAGCACGTGGACGCCGCGCTTCTTCCCCGCTTCGTAGAGCTGCATGCTAACTTTCGGGTGAACGGTGCTGAAGTCGGCGTGGATCATCCCCTCGCGTGCCGCGTGGTAGACGCCCTCCTCGCCGAGCATGGTCTGGAGCACGTCCGGGCCGTCCGGCAGCACGCTGATGACGAGATCCGAGCCCATGGCGATGTCGGACGGACGCTCGGCGGCCGTGGCTCCAAGCCCGACCAGCTCCGCGACAGCCTCCGGGTTCAGGTCGTACACCGCGACGTCAAACCCGGCCTTGCGAATGTTGCGGGCGATGGGCCGTCCCATGGTGCCGAGACCAATGACGCCGACCTTCTTCACGACGATCATCCTCCGTCCCGCGCCTCGGTGCGCGGTCCCTGGTGACTCTAGCGCGCCGTGCGGCCTGCGTCAAAGTGCGGGGAAGACGGCACACATCCTGCTTTTGGCGCGTCGTGATCCGTTCATCGCACGACCCCCTTCCAACCGATCGCGCACCGCTGGTCACGGTGGCTCGGGCCGCGTCTCCGACCGGCCAGGTCACCACACGCCATCCGGCCACGATACGCCAGCGGCTGGCGGCCGGCCTGCGCCGGGCCGGTGATGCCGAGCGTCGGATCTTCGGGCGGGGCGGGTGGCCGCGGATCGTGCGGAACGCCCTCGTCAGCTTTGTCTTGCAGGCCGGCACGCGGATGGCTGCCGCGCTCTCCTACTATGCGCTGCTGGCGGCCGGGCCGCTGCTGGTGCTGACCATTGCTCTGGGCAGCGCCGTCCTCGGAGAACAGGAGACGCGCGACATCGTGGCGCTGACGCTGCCACGTCTGCTGCCGGTGAGCGCGGAGCTGCCGTCACAACTGGTTGAGTCGGTGGTGCGGTCGTCGCCGCCAGCCACCGGGCTGGCGCTTGCGACGGGCATCTTCTCGATGATCGGCTTCGCCCGGGCGCTGACGTCCAGCCTGAACGTCACGCTGAACGAGATCGGCGGCGAGCCGATCCGTCGCACGGCCCGGATCGTCCCGCTGCTGTACCTGGCCGTGCTCGGGCTGCTGTGGGGATCGTGGGCCTTCGAGGTCGTGGGCCGCGTTGCCGAGGCGAACGCGGGCGACGCGGTAGTGCCGCACCCGGGCCTGCTCCTGGGCCGCGTGACGCCGCTGGTCCTGGCCATCGTCCATTTCAGCATCATCCTGGCGATCGTGCCGCGCGCCCCGCTGACGCTGCCGGAGATCGTCGGGCCGGCGGCCATCGGCGGGATGCTCTGGGAGGCGGCCCGGAACCTGTTCGGCTGGCTGGTGGGCACGGACAGCTTCTATCTCCAGTTGTTCGGGCCGCTGGGTGGGGCGGTGGCGCTGCTCGGCTGGATCTATCTCAGCTCGGTGATCCTGGTGCTGACTGGGCAGATCGCCTGGGCCTACGCGATGGAGCGGCGCGGGCGAGGTCACCTGGCGCGGCGGCTGCCCCGGCAGGCCGGCCTGGAAGAGCGGGCGCAGACGCCGTTCGAGGTGGAGAACGCCGTCAACGAAGCCCAGCTCTAGCGCGGCCTGGCCGCCCGGGCGATTGCCTGCTGGTCTCGTCGTACAGCGGCGCCGGGGGTTGAAGAAGATTGACGAAATACCCACGTATTCGCTCCGTCACTCTGGAGGCCCTCACCCCCCGGCCCCCTCTCCCGGTGCGCGGGCGAGGGGGAGACACACGAGGCTGTCGTTCCTCCCCCTCGCCCGCGCACAGGGAGAGGGGGTCGGGGGTGAGGGCCTTTACTACAGTAAGGAATCCATCTTCATCAACCCCCGACTGCGCGTCTCGTCGCGCTTCGGGAATACCAATGAACAGGCAATCGCCCTGGCCCGGCCGCCCGAATGACGGCACCGCGCGCCCTCCAGGTGGTAGCGTATCGGCTGCGCGCGGCGGCTCGCTGGCGAGGGCCGCCCGCTTCCACTGTTCCCTGCACGCCGGCTGCCATCGGGGGCGGCCGAGCACTCCTGGGAGGGCCTTGATGGCGACTGAGATCCGTGGCGCGGTTGCGCGGGAGGTCGGGCAGCCGGCGCCCGTTGAGCGGATTGTCCTGGAAGATCCAGGTCCGGGCGAGGTACTGGTCAGGGTGCTGGCGAGCGGCGTCTGCCACACCGACCTGCACTTCCAGACGGGCAGCATCGGCTCGCTGCCGGTGCTGATGGGCCACGAGGGCGCGGGCATCGTCGAGGCGGTTGGGGCGGGCGTCTCCGAGCCGAAGGTCGGCGACTTCGTGGTGCTGGCCTGGCGCGCGCCCTGCGGCAACTGCCGCTTCTGCCACATCGGACAGCCGCACCTGTGCGCCGCCAGCCTGAACGCCCAGCCGCGCCAGAAGTCGCCGGCCGGCGAGACCATCCCCACCATCATGGGGCTGGGCACGTTCGCCACCCACACGGTGGTGGCCGCGCTCCAGGCCGTGCCGATCCCGCGTGAGGTGCCGGCCGCGCAGGCCTCGCTGATCGGCTGCGGCGTGATGACCGGCCTCGGAGCGGTCTTCTACACGGCGGGCGTCCGCCGGGGCAGCACCGTCGCCGTGTTCGGCTCGGGCGCAGTCGGCACGAGCGTGATCCAGGGCGCGCGCATCGCCGACGCCGCGAAGATCATCGCGGTGGACCTGGAGCCGCGCAAGCTGGAGTGGGCGAAGAAGCTCGGCGCGACGCACGTCGTCAACGCCAGCGAGACGGACCCCGTCGCCGCGATCAAGGATCTGACCGACGGCCACGGCGTGGACTACGTCTTTGAGGCGGTCGGCAACCCGAAGGTCTTGTCCCAGGCGCTGCGGAGCCGCGACCTCGCCGGCGTCTGCACGCTGATCGGCGTCCCCAGCGCGACCTCGACCATCGAGTTCCCAGCCCAGGAGTTCTTCGGGATGGGCGGCTCGCTGCGGGTCTCCTGGTACGGCGACTGCCTGCCGACGCGCGACTTCCCGCTGCTGGCAGACCTCTACCTGAAGGGCCGGTTGAACCTGGACGACCTGGTCACCGAGAAGATCGGCCTCGGCGACGTCCAGCACGCCTTCGAGCGGATGGAGCGCGGCGAGACGCTGCGCTCGGTCATCACGTTCTAGGTTGCCGGTCCTGGGTTTCGGGTTTCAGGGACCATTGCCCCCGAAACCCGAAACCCGAAACCCCGCGCTAACTCTTGAAGAAGAGCGTCGTCGGGTGGGAGGAGCATGGGGTGCGGCAGTGCATCGCGTTCATCTGCCGCGACGGCACGTTCCCCAGGTTGTTCTTGACGATCCGCACGCCCATGACCGCCGGCGAGAGGCCGACCGTCCCGATGGAGTACGTCTCCTCGGCCAGGATCTTCCAGATGTCCTTGGCGGTCTGGATCCGCTCGGCGTCCGGCTTCCCGAACGCGCCGCGGTACATTTCCAGCGCCTTGACCATCTGCTCGTCGTCTGGCTTCTTGCCCTGCGCGCCGCCCGATGCGTACCACTTGCCGTACAGGTTGCCCATGAACACATCCGGGCGCATCGGCAAGGCGTGCGGCGGGAACGAGTAGAGCATCTCCGACCCGTCGTTCGCCCAGAGGACCGTCTGCAGCTCGTTGCCGTCGCGGCGGCGCTCCATCAGCGTCCGCTCCTGCTCGACGACGTCGATCTGGATGCCGATCCGCTTCAGGTGCTGGGAGATCATCTCGCCGATGCGGGTGAACGAGATGAACTGCCCGGCCGTGCCGACCAGCTCGATGCGGAGGCGTCCCTTGCCGTCCTTGCGGAGGCGGTAGCCCTCGCTGTCCTTGGTCGTCAGGCCGATCTTGTCGAGCAACTGATTGGCCTGGGCTACGTCGGTGGTCGCCCACTTCTTCCGCCACTCGGGGCCGGGGCTGTAGAGCGAGTCGTCCGCCGGGACAATCGAGCCGGGCGTGCCGATGCCGAGCCAGAACGTCTCGTTGAGCTGATCGCGGTCGATGCCGATGGCCAGGGCGTGGCGGAAGTCGCGGTTGCGGAGCCAGTCGCCGACCTCCGGGTCGGCCTCGTAGGACTGGTTGGTCTGCCAGGTGGCGTCCGCGCCGTTGGCGGCCGGGTCCAGCCGGACGGTGTAGTTGCCCTTCTGCTGGTTCTCCAGGAAGACGGGCAGCTTCGAGAGGTCGGTGTGGCGCTCCTGCCAGTCGTACTCGCCGGCGATGGCGCGGAGGTTCAGCACCTCGAGGTTCTCGGCCAGCGTCATCTGGATCTTGTCGATGTACGGAAGCTGGTTCCCCTCGGTGTCCACGGCGTAGTAGAACGGGTTCCGCTCCATCGCCCAGTTCGGCGTGTTGATCGGCGAGGTCATCTTCCAGGGCATCAGCACGGGCAGATCGACGTTCCGCCGCCAGTCCGCTGCGAAGGTTGTGAAGTAGGTCTTCCAGTTGTCGAAGCCGGCCGCCGTCGCCTGCTGATCGACCTTCTCCTGGCCCGCGTACTTCGGGTGGAACTTCGAGAGGTAGTGCTTCGGGGCGATGGGGCCGCGCAGGAGCGGCGCGCCGTTGCTCTGCGAGGTGCCGATGTAGCTGGCGCCGGTCAGGATGTCGATGATGCCGGGGTACGGCTCCGGGAAGACGAAGCGGACGGTCTGATCGTCCACCTTCTCGACCTTGCCGGGCTTGCCGTTGATCGACATCTCGGCGGTCGGCGTGGGCGTCAGATCCTTGTTGCCGTACAGGTCCTCGAACCAGAAGACCACGTCGTCCGCGCCGAACGGGGCGCCGTCCGACCACTTGTGGCCCTTGCGGAACACCAGCGTCAGGGTCTTGCCGCCGTCCCCAACTTCCCAGGACCTGGCCACGGACGGCATCAGCTTGGTGCCCGTGAAGTCCCAGAATATCATCTTGTCGGTCGAGTTGATCCGGTTGCCGTTCTCGTTGTCGCCGGGGCCGGTGAACGCACGCCGCCAGGTGCCGCCGTACTTGCCGATCTCCTGCAACGGTTTGACGACCATCGGCTCGTCGGGCACGCGCTGTTCGACGGGCGGCAGCTTGCCGGCTTTGACCAGCTCGGCCAGCATCGGGGCCTCGCCCAGCCTGGCGGGGCGTCTGGCCTCCGGCTGGACGGTCGGGCCTTCGATCTTCCCGATCAGCTGGCTCCCAAGGCCGCCCTGCGAGGCTGGCTTGGCGGCCGCCTCAGCCGGCTTGGCCGGCGCGGCAGCCGCGGCGGGCTTCGCTGCCTCGGTTGGCGCGGCAGCCGCGGCGGGCTTGGCCGCTTCGGCAGGCTTCGCAGCCTCGGTCGGCTTGCTGGCAGCGGCGGGGGCCGTAGTGGCTGCCGGCGCCGCGGCCTGGGTCGGCTTGGGCGCTTCGGCCGGCTTGGCAGCCGGCCCGGACGGGGCACAGGCGGCCAGCAGGCTCACCCCTCCCAGCCCGAACGCCCCCTGGATCAAGAGGGTACGGCGCGAGATGCCGCGAGATGTTCCGCGCGTCTTCGCCATGCGGATGGACCTCCATCGAGTCGTGAAGGCCACCCACCTCGGCGGCCCTCTCCACGCTGTGTTGCGTCAGGACAGCGACGCCAGGACAGCCAAACCGTTGTAGCATGGCGTCCCTGACAAAGCAACGTTCTCCAGCGCTGCGACGGGAGAAGGCCTCGTATCCTCGGGCCGCGCACGCGTGTACGCCTTGTCTTGAAAGATCGTGTACAGGCGCGGTCTGTCAGCCACAATCTTCTGACGGCCCTCTGGCTTTGTCAGCACCATGAACCGGAGGAATCGACAGCGCAATCGCCAGAGTGCATCCTGTGCATTCGCCAGTGCAACCGTGCCCTGCACGTTTCGCCTGTCCAGATCTTCTACCTATCCTGTCTGGCGGCGCTGCATGTTCCGTCCAACCCACGTCGACTCCAGGAGGCGCGTAGACCAGGAGTCCGAGACTCGGCTGGGATACATGATGCGGCTACCCGGACCGGATATTCGACGCGCGATCGAAGATCCAAGACGGTTTGCCAGCTCGACAAGGCGAGGTCAGCGAGCACGAGGAGCCGCACCCCGACGCCGTCCAGGGGGCTGCTGCGTAGCGTCGATTGAAGCACGCATCTCCCCAGCGAGTCGCAGGGATCACTGGCATCGACGGCCGTCCGGAGCGGCCACCGACACCGTGTCCTGCAGTGCGTCGTCAGGCGGCAGCCCGCCAGGCCTCCGACGACGCATGGCTGCCAACCACCCGTCCGGGCGACCGTTGTATCGGGTGAAAACGCATTCGTGGGAAAAGATCGCTATCGGTCAGGTGACCGATCATCGCCGTGATGAATGCGCCCCCAGAACGAAATCTCGACGGACACCGTACGGCGCTGCGTTCGGTATCGGATGGGCGGCGCGTACGGCCTACATCTGTGAGATACGCGCACAGATACGACAGGCAAGCACATCGCCTGCATCTGCAAGGATTCTGAGACATTTCGTGCACATGACACCCGTCTCCTTGCGCGCAATATCCTCGTTGATCCATCACAAGCAGCCTGAGAGCAGTAGTGTGCGGCCGAGACACTGCTGTGCCGGGGGGCAGGCGGCGACTGGTGGGGAACGAGTGGTGTGGGTGATGGTGTCGCGGGTTGCCCGTGGGCGGTCCGTCACTGTGGGCGCACCGATTCTCAGTGAGAGGATTGGCAAATGGTGCGGTGGTCGAATCTCGGCCTGCGATGGAAGCTCCTGAGTGCGATGGGTATCGCACTGGTGATGATGGTGCTCCTGACAGGCCTGACACTTAGCGGCACGGCGCATATGACAGATGCGAACCGGGTGGTTGTAGAGCGGGCCAGGGCGACAGCCCAGACTGATGCGGACCGGCAGGCGGTTGCGCGGGCCGAGCAGGAGTTTGTGTCGGCGGCGCAGTCGCTGACGTGGGAGATTCTGGCGGGCAGCAGCCTGGCCATTGTGGTTGGGCTGGCTTCAGTGCTCTGGATCTCCAACACGCTCTTGCGGGCGGTGAATGCCGTCGGCGTCACGACGCAATCCCTGGCGGAACACTGTGCCACAAGCCTCGCGGACGGTCTGGCGGCCTTCGCGAGCGGTGATCTGACGGTGAAGCTCCAGCCGGTTACACCGCCACTGCCAGACATGGGGCAGGATGAGATCGGGCAGATGGCGACCTCGACGAGCCTGCTCCGCACGAAGATCATCGCGACGATTCACAGTTACGAGCAGGCCCGCGCCGATCTTCAGTCGCTGCTCGGGCAGGTACAGGCGACGGCGGACGGCGTATCGGTGGCGTCCGGGCAGCTTGGCAGCGTCTCGACCCACACGCGCGCCGCTGTGCAGCAGGTCACCGGCGCGATTCAGCAGATGGCGGCCGGCGCGCAGCTGCAGTCCGGCTCGGCGCAGGTCACCAATACGGCGGTCAGCCAGCTCCTGACGGCTATCGACCAGGTGGCCCAGGGCGCGCAGGAGCAGGCGCAGACGGTTTCCGGTGCGTCGCAGATGACCAGCGAGATGGTCGAGAACGTCGAGCATGTCGCCGTCACATCCCAGTCCGTCGCGGCCTCCAGTCTCCAGATGCGGGCCTCGGCCGAGCATGGCGCAGAGGCGGTGCAGCGGACGGTGGCTGGCATGCGCGAGATCCGGGACGTGGTCTCGGATGCGGCCGGGCGCGTCGAGGAGCTGGGACGGCTGGGTGAGAAGATCGGCGCAGTGGTCGAGACCATCGACGACATCGCCGAGCAGACCAACCTCCTTGCCCTCAACGCGGCCATCGAGGCGGCCCGGGCGGGCGAGCACGGTCGCGGCTTCGCGGTGGTGGCTGACGAGGTCCGCAAGCTGGCCGAGCGCTCCCAGCGGGAGACCAAGGCGATCTCGGACCTGATCCGCGAGGTTCAGAGCGGCACCCAGAACGCCGTCGCCGCGATGGCCCTGGGGGCGCAGAAGGTTGAGGACGGCTCGGCGCAGACGGACCAGGCCGGCCAGGCCCTGGCCGAGATTCTGGCAGCGGTGGCGGGCACCGTCGAGCAGGTGCAGTCGATTGCCGACGCGACGCAGTCGATCAGCACGCGTGCTCGCAACGTGAGCGATGCGATGACCGCCATCTCGGGCGTGGGCGAGGAGGCGATGGCCGCCGCCGAGGAGATGACGGCGTCGGCGCAGGGCGTCGGTGCGGCCGTCGAGTCAATCGCCTCAGTGGCGGAGCAGAGCAGTGGCTCGGCTGAGGAGATGGCGGCGTCGGCGGAAGAGATGAGCGCGCAGGTCGACGAGATGTCCGCGCAGGCCGACGAGCTGACGGACGCCGCCGAGCAGCTGCGGACGCTGGTGAGCCGCTTCCACCTCGACACGGCGCGGGCGGCCCAGCCGGCCGCACAGCCGGCCGAGCGCGGACGCGGCGGCGGGCGGCGAGGCGTGGCCCGGCTGGTCAGCTAGGACAGGGCGGAGAGGGGGAGTACGTGAGTCTCCTCCTCTCCGGTGTACTGTCATTCCTCGTCACCGGCTGACACGTCAGTCATCACCGGGCGCTGAGGTTCGCCCGTCCTCCGGGCGGCTGTTTCCGACCTTGTGTGGAAAGATGCCTCGGCGAGCGCTCGCACGTGTGGATGACCTGCTCCGTCAGCCCGGGAACGATACGCCGCCGTTCACGCTCATCGTCACGCCGCTCATCTGGGCCGAGGCATCCGACGCCAGGAACGAAATCGCGTTGACGACATCCTCTGGGCTGTTCAGGCCGAACGGCGCCTCGCGCTCGAGCTTCTTGAAGGCCCGCACCAGGACATTGTCCGAATCCCCCTGCGAGGCGTACCAGTCGTAGCCAGGGGTGTCGCGGGTCAGGGTGATCGCGACGGCATTGATGCGTACGTGGTGGCGTGCCAGCTCACGCCCGAGCGCCCGCACCATGAAGATCAGCGCTGCTGCCGCCCCACCGATGAGCGACTCGCCGGGCGTCGGGGTGCGGCCGGCATCCGTCGTCAGCAGTACGATGCTGCCCGACCGAGCCGGCACCATCACGTCGAGGGCCGCGCGCACGGCATGAAGCCGCGTGAAGATGTGCGTCTGCACGTAGTTCAGGTAGTACGAAGGATCGATCTCGTGGAACGGGCGCGCGGGCGTATGGAGGCCCGCGCCGCCGCTGCCCACCAGGATATCCAGCTTCCCAAACTCTTCAACCGTCATCTCGACGGCCGTCCTCACCTCGTCGTAGCTGGTCAGGTCGGCGGGCAGGACGAGGCCGCGACGTCCCAGCGCCTCGATCTCCTCGACCAGCTCCAACGCGGGCGCCGGATCGCGTGCCAGGATGCCGACGTCGGCGCCATTGCGTGCCATCGCCAGGACTGCCGCCCGTCCGATACCGGCCGTGCCCCCCGTGACGAGCGTCACCTTGCCCGTCAGGTCCGTCCGAAGCTCGCGTGGCCCATTCACCGGTACATCAGCCATGTGTAACCCCTCCACCTACGCCACAGAAGGCTGGACCGACGCCGCCCACGGCTTGTGTCACGATGCCGCTCCCTGCCAGACAACAGCGCCGCCCAGGATCGTGCATCGAACCGGCGGCAAGCCGGTCCAGGTTGAGACGGGCGTCTCGCTTGCCAGAATCACGAGGTCGGCGCGCGCCCCCGGCCTGAGCACCCCGATCTCCCCTTCCAGGCCAGCCGTTGCCGCTGGCGCTGCTGTCAGGCAGGCCAGTGCCTCCTCGGCTGACAAGGCCTCGGCCCGACCGAACGGCAAGCCAGTGGCCGTCGTGCGGCCAGTCAGCGCCGCGAACGCCTCCTCCGGCGACGGCTCGCCGATGGGCGCGTCGGAGCTGGCCGCGTACGGAACCCGACTGTCGAGCAGCGAGCGGACGCGGTACAGCCAGCCATGCTGCTCCTGGGGATACTCGGCCAGGAAGTGGTCGCCACGCTGGCGCAGCAGGGCCGGCTGCCCAACGACGTGGACGCCAGCCGCCCGCAAGGACGGCAGGAAATCGTCCGGGATCACCGCGCCATGCTCGATGCGGTCTGGCGGCAGCGACGCATCGCGCGGGCCAGCGCGTTGCAGCGCCTCCAGCGCTGTCACCAGCTCGGCCTCGGCGACGGCGTGCAACGCCACGGGCCAGCCCTGCCGTCGCGCCCGCCCCACCTGGGCGTTCAGCACATCGACATCCATCGTAGCTTCGTCCACCATCAGCTTGACGTGCGTGGCGACGAGCCGAAGCCGTCCGTTCCTGCGCGCGGACAGCGCCTCCACGTGCCCGATCCCGACCATCATCAGCAGGCGCTGCGCGAGCGCGCCCTCCTGCTGGAGCCGCTCGAACAACGCCAGCTCATCGGGTCCGTTGGTCTCGGTGGCATCCTGGACCGTGGTGATGCCCTGCGAAAGCAGCCGCTCCGAGGCGGCGCGCACGTCCGCCGCGATCTCCCCGAACGCTGGCCGGGGCAGCCGGCCGTGCAGCAGCCTCGCGCCCTGATAGACTCGCCCCGTCGCCCGGCCGGTGTGGACGTCCCGCTCGACCTCCGACAACGGATCGTCCAGCAGGCCGAGCATCGCCAGCGCGGCGCTGTTCAGCAGATCCAGGTGGCCCGTGCGGTGCTGGACCCGTACCGGGTGGTGTGGCGCGGCCCCATCCAGGTCAGCCCGATCCGGCAGGCGGTGGTCAGGCCACTGGCGCTCGTCAAGCCCGATCGCTCGGACCCAGCCGCCCGGCCTCAGTGTCGCGGCTCGGGCCGCCAGCGCCCGCTGCACCTCCGCGATGCTCTTGAGCCCGCGACAGTCCACCCAGGACGACCGCCGCGCGTAGGCCAGCAGGTGCAGATGCGGATCGTGGAACGCTGGCAGGATCGTGCCGCCCTCGGCATCGACCAGGCGGGTACAGGGTGACGCCTCATCTCGCAGCCACCGCCCATCCCCGAGGGCCACGATCCGTCCGTCTCGCACCAGGACGGCATCGACCCCTGGGAAACGGCCGCCGGACAGGGCCAGCCGCCCGTTGACGAGCAGCAGGCTGCTCTGCCCGACGTGACGACGTTGCCCCTGTCGGAGAGCGGGGCCAGCCGACGATCGGCCTGCCGGGGCGCGTGCGTTCATGGCCCCCTCAATCGGACGAGGGCAGCTTCTTCGCTTCCTTCAACTGCATCTCCTGATCGCAGCAGCTGACGGCGCCACTCCCAGGCTTCGTGCAGAGCGTCTCGGTGCCGCACGTCGCGCAGACGAATCGCTTGCCGAGTTGATTAGCCACCGCTCGCCTCCCCTGACGCCCCGGCGGTCGCCGCCCGTGCGGCCCCCCCGGCTCGTAGCTGCATCTCCTGACCGCAGCACGTTAGCGTACCGGTGCCGGCGCGTGTCACCAGCATCTCGGTCGCGCACGTCGCGCAGACATACCGTTTGCCCGTCTGGTTCGCCACGAAGGCCCTCCCGTCTTAGTTCGGCGTGCCGTAGCGAGCGCGAAGCTCACTGCGGACCAGTTTGCCGACCGAGTTGCGCGGCAGCTCGTCGGCGAAAATCACGACATCTGGCTTCTTGTAGCTCGCCAGCCGATGGTGGACGTACTCGATCAGCGATTCTGGCTCGACGGTGTGGCCGTGGTGCGCGACCACCACCGCTGCCACCCGCTCGCCCCATTCCTCGTCCGGCAGCCCGATCACCGCGACCTCGTCCACGTCCGGGTGGGCGTGCAGCACCTGCTCGATCTCGTCCGGAGCGATGTTCTCGCCGCCTCGGATGATCATGTCCGAGGTCCGGCCGGCCAGGAAGACGTAGCCCGCCTCGTCGATCCAGCCGAGATCGCGGGTGTGGAGCCAGCCATCGTGGAGGGTGGCGTTGGTGGCTTCGGTCTGCCCGTAGTAGCCACGCATCACCCGGTCCGTCCGGATCGCGATCTCGCCCACCTCCCCCTGCGGGACAGCCTGCCCGAACGGGTCCAGGATCGCCACCTCGACGCCGGGCAGCGGCCGGCCAATCGAGCTGAGGCGACGGACCTTGCGCTCGACGTCTTCAGGTGAGCCGTCCAGACGATGGTCGTCCGGCCCGAGCATCAGCACGGTGGAGGTGGTCTCGGTCTGGCCGAACGCGTTGATAAACCCGACCGTCGGCGGGAACTGTTCGATGGCCTGCCGGATCACCCCGAGAGGCATCGGCGCGGCCCCGTACGAGACGATCTCCAGCGACGACAGGTCCGCTTCGCCGAAGGCCGGGTGAGCCAGCAGCCGCTTCATCATCGTCGGGACCAGGAAGGCGTGGGTGACGTGCTCCGAAGCGGCCAGCCGCAGCCACGCTTCGGCCTCGAACTGCCGCATCATGACGATGCGCCGCCCGGCAAACGTCGCGGCCAGCGCGGCGCTCAGCCCGGCGATGTGGTAGAGCGGAGCCGCCAACAGGACCGCCCCTCGGTCGGCGCCATCGGCCGGCTCCGTCGTCGAGAACACGAAGTTGACGAGATCCTCATGGGCCAGCATCACTGCCTTGGCTGCTGCCGTCGTGCCGCTGGTGAACATCATGACGGCGAGGTCGTCGTCGGCCACCTCTTCGGGGTAGCACGGCTCGGCCTCGTCGGCGAGCGCGTCGAGACTGGGAAGACCGTCCACCTGCGCGTCGAGCATGACGAGCATCGGCGGCTCCGGCAGGCTTGACGCCGCCTCGCGGGCAAGGTCCAGGTAGCGCGCGCCGACGCACAGGACGCGAGGCGTCGCGACGCCGAGCATGCCGCGCAGGTCATCGCCGTGGACCCGGTAGTTGAGCGGCACGAAGACGCCCCCGAGGGCCACCGCGCCGAACAGGACATCCAGGACGGCCGGCGTGTTCGTCTGGAGGACGGCGACGCGGTCGCCGGCCCCGACGCCCAGCCCGGCGAGCGCCCCGGCGGCCCGCATCGCGCGGTCCTGGAGCACCTCGTATGGCGTGCCTGTACCCTCGAAGCGCAACATTTCCTGCTCCGGGTACATGCTGGCCGGAATGACGAGAAGTTCGGCGAGATTCACGATGTGATGAGCCCTTCTCCAGGATCGTCGGGGGCACGGCGGCGATTGCGAACGGCCGCCGCCAGTCCCTGTTCGAGCCGCAGCCCCTGAGCGAGCGGCAGGTCTCGCCCTTCGCGGATCGCGCGACGCACGGCCGAGACAGCATCTGGATCGCGGCTGGCAAGGTCGAGTGCGAGCGCCGCGGCCTCTGCCAGCAGTCGGTCGGCTGGCACGACGCGGGTGACAAGTCCCAGCCGCAGCGCCTCAGCGGCATCGACGCGGCGGCCGGTCAGCATCAGATCCAGGGCAACGGCCGTCCCACAGGCCCGTGGAAGGGTCTGGGTGGCGCCGGCGGCCGGGATCATCCCGAGGCGCGTCTCCGGCAGGCCGAGCTGGGTGCCTTCGGCGGCCAGCCGCAGATCGCAGAACAGGGCGATCTCCAGCCCTGACCCCAGCGCGAACCCGTGCAGCGCGGCGATGGTCGGGATGCGGATCTCTTCGAGCAGCGCCCAGTTGTCGCGGCTGAAGCGGATGCGGCGCGCGGCTGTCGGCGAGGGCGCCGTCCCGAACTCGGTCAGGTCGGCGCCGGCGCAGAAGGCGCGGCCGGCCCCGTGCAGCACCAGGACGCGGATATCGTCGTCGTCGCGGACGGCCGAGAGTACCTCGAAGAGCTCGTCGCGCATCTGGACGTTGTAGACATTCAAGACCGAGGGTCGGTTCAGGGTGATCCAGGCGACGTGGTCGCGCACGTCGAAGCTGATCGTGTCGTAGGTCATCGGCGGACCTCGTTCGTGGGAGCGGACCCGCGATTGGTCGACCGGCGTCGGTGGGGCGTCACCACGACGCCCGCGCGTATCAGCCGGTCGATGGCGTCTGGTGAAAGGCCGGCCTGCCGCCGCAGCACTGCGCGGCTGCCGGCCCCGAAGGCTGGGGCCAGCAGCGCCGCGCCGGCTGGGACCGAGGGGATCCCATCCAGGCGGAACGGCGCTCGGGCGAGGTGGGCGTGCCGTGGCGCACGACGTTGTCCGTCGAGCAGACCGCCCTCGCGCAGATGGCTGTCGGCGAGGATCGCCGCCTCGTCGACGGACAGGCCGGGCGCACGATGCTCAGCGCCATGCGTCAGCGACCGCACCTCGCGCGCAACGTCCTCGAGGGCGACCTCCAGACGCGCGCCGCGCCCATCCGCGTCCCGCGCGATCAGCAGGGCCAGCAGCCCGGCCGCACCGTAGCAGCCGGCCAGGTAGTCGAGGTACGCCACCGAGGATGGCGTGGGCACGCCGCCGGGCGGACAACCGGCCAGCCCGGTGGCAAGCTCCAGGCTGCTGCCGTAGGCCACGTGGTCGGCGTGCGGGCCAGCGGGCGAGAAGGCGCGCAGGGAGAGCATCAGCAGAGAGGGGTTGGTCGCCGCCAGCGTCGGGTAGTCCAGACCGAGATGGGGCATCACCCGCCGACTGAAGTTCTCCAGCACGAGGTCGGCGCTGGCGACGAGTCGCAGGAACAGGTCGCGTCCATCCCGGCAGGCGAGGTCCAGCACGAGGCTCCGCTTGCCCTGGTGCAGATCCGCGAAGACGCCGGGGCAGGCGGTGTGAGCCGCGCGACGTGTTCCGTCAGGCCGCTTCGGCCCCTCGACCTTGACGACCTCCGCTCCGAGGCTGGCCAGCAGTCGCCCGGCGTACGGCCCGGCCCAGACCATGCCGAGGTCCAGAACGCGCAAACCGGAGAGCGGCCGGGCCGGAGGAACGAGCTGCCGAGGGGATCGGGTGGTGGCCGCCAGCGGCCCCGACTCGATACGGAACGGTCCGGCCGCGTCAGCGCACTGGTGCGCCGAATCGGAAGCCGCGGGCGGCTGTGCGCCCAGGCCAGCCACCTCCTGGGGGGAGAGCGCCGGGGTCATCGGGATACGCCAGAGCTGCGCCGCCTCGACAGCCTCGGCGCGAGTCCGATGCCCAAGCCAGCCGGCCAGGGGATCGGCCGGCGTGGCGTCGGCGCGTAGAAGGATGTCGAGGAGGGCCACGCTGTGCCCAGAGGCGTCGCCGTCGCCAGAGGCGTCGCCGTCGCCAGAGGCGTCGCTGTCGCCAGGGGCGTCGCTGGCAACGAGCGCGGCGAGCAACTCGCGGTCGTCGTCGCCCAGCGGCCCAACCCCGACGTAGCCGTCGAGACACCGGAGGACGCGCAGCCCCCGTTCTGCGCGCGTCCCGGCGTTGGGCGCATCGGCAGGCTGCTCGTCGGGGCAGAGGGCGCGTGGGAGGATGTCGCCGAGACAGCCGGCGAGCACGTCCACGGTCGCAACCTCGATGCGGAGCGCTGGCGCGGCCGGTCGTCCAGGCGACCGCTGCCAGCGAATCCCGGCGAGGGCCGCGACGGCAGCATGTGCGCCGGTCAGTGCCGCCACGACATCCGGACGGCATGCAGCGAGGATCGGGCTGCCGTGGCAGGTGGCGTCGGTTCCATCGTGCTCGCAGCGCCTCACCGACAGAACCACCCGGGCCAGGTGCTCGGGAACGCTGCTGGCACTCGCGCGTGGCGGCAGGATCTCGCCGCTGACGAGCGCGAGGTCATACTGGCGGCCCTCTGGGTGCGCGGCCGCGAGCACCGTTGCGCCAAGCTGCCGCAGGATGCGGGCGGCCACGACCGCGCCGTCGTCTGGCCTGGACGTGGACGCCAGCAAGACCCGAAGCCCATCCAGCGGCTGCGTGCGCGTCATCGGGCCTCGAAGCGGGGCGGACGGCGCGCCAGGAACGCACTGAGTCCCTCGGCGCGGTCGGCGGTGGTCTGCAAGAGCGCCGCCAGATCCGCTTCGAGACGCAGGCCGGCTGCCAGGGGCAGATCGGGCGCGGAGCGGATCGCCTCACGGGCGTAGGCCAGCGCGATCGGTGCGCTGGTACGCAGCGGTTCGAGCAACGCATCGAGGCTCGTGGTCAGATCGGCCGGTGTGGCGACGCGATGGACCAGCCCGAGCGCCAGCGCCTCGGAGGCGGTCACCACCTCTCCGAGCAGCAGCAGTCGCGTCGTCAGCGTGGACCCGACGGCTCGTACCAGCCGCTGAATCCCGCCCGCCACCGGCAGCCGGCCCCAGCGGATCTCTGGACTGCCAACGCGCGCGTTGGCCGACGCCAGCCGGAGGTCGCACGCGAGCGCCAGCTCCCAGGCCGGCCCAACCGCGTCGCCGCCCAGGCAGGCCACCAGCGGGGGGCTCAGGCGGTCAAGGGCTGCAAGCATGTCGGCCCAGACGCTCCCGAGCGCGTCGAGATCGGCCGCGCTCGTGGGCGGCTCCAGCCAGAACGCCCCGCTGCCGGACGCCAGTACGACCGCCGCCACCGGCTCATCCCGCTGCTCGATCTCGTCGCAGGCATCTTGCACGGACCACGCAAGGCGAGCAGACGCCGGGCCGAGCGGCAGGGGCGCCGGCACGGTCAGGAACACGATGCGATCTCGTTCGGTCACCTGGAGCAACAGCCTGTCTCCCCTGTCAGGCGCACTGTGAGGCAAGGCCGCGATGCACCTGCCCGCACGTCGTGTATGCTCTGTATACGTGGCGAGCACGGCGACGTGCAAGTGCTGGGTGACGGCCCGACGACGGGCTGCGGCGGCGCCTGTGCGGACGCCACGACGAGCCAGGCAGACGACTGCCGTGGGCGAGGAGGGCAGATGGCGGGGCTGAGTGTGGACGAGCGCGTCCTGCACCTACGGGAGGCGGCTGAGGCAGTCGGATTGACGGCGTCAGAGGTCGTGCTGCCCGCCGACCCCGAGCTGCAGGTCAACGGCCTGGCGTTCCATCTGCTCGACTGGGGCGGGACCAGCCAGACGCCGGTGCTCTTCCTGCACGGCGGCAGCCTGACGGCGCACACCTGGGATCTCGTCTGCCTGAGCCTGCGTGACGAGTACCGCTGCTTTGCGCTCGATCTGCGCGGCCACGGCGACAGCAGCTGGTCGCCAGACGGTGACTACTCGCTGGGTGCGTACGCCGCCGATGTGGAGGGTGTCGTCGAGGCGCTCGGGCTGGACCGCTTCATCCTGGTGGGGATGTCGCTCGGCGGCGCCATCGCCCTGACCTACGCTGGCAGGCACGCTGTCCGGCTGGCCGGGCTGGTGATCGTGGATACCGGCCCAGAGGGTCGTCCGAGCGGTCGGGCGCGGATCGCCAACTTCGTCTCGCACGACCGCGAGCTTCCATCGATCGAGGATTTCGTGACCCGTGCGATGGCGTTCAACCCACGCCGCCAGCCGGAGTTGCTCCGCCGCAGTCTGCTCCACAACCTGCGTGAGACGCCGACCGGCGCCTGGACCTGGAAGTGGGACCCGCGGCTTCGACGGCCGCGTGACCCTGGGGACGCTGACCGCCGTCGGGCTGGCCTCTGGGACGCCGTGTCGCTGATCACCTGCCCGACGCTCGTGCTGCGTGGCGGCGACAGCGACGTGTTCCACGACGAGGATGCCGAGCGGTTGGCGGCGGCGCTCCCGCGTGGCGCGTGGGTCCGCATCGATGGGGCCGGCCACACGGTCCAGGGCGACCGGCCCGTAGCGACGGCCTCGACGCTCCGGACGTTCTTCGCCAGCATCGGCGACGGCGCGTAGGGCCGGCAGCGGGGCGCGCCCGGGCAGGTGGCCCGGTGCGCCCCGTACGAATGCGCCGGCTTAGCCTGCGACCGCCAGCCGACCGAGATCGTGGGCCTCAGCGGCCGAGTACCCGGCGGCGGACAGCACCGACGCGGTGTGCGCGCCCAGCGCAGGCGCCGGTCCGTCGAGCGTTGGCACTTCGCCGTCGATCCGCCACGGCATCCGAATCGTTGGCACGTCGCCAAGCTCGGGGTGCTCGACGGTGTGGAGCAGATCCAGGGCCGCCACCTGCTCGGAGGCCAGTACCGACGCGTGGGTGTTGACCGGCACGCCTTCTGCCCCGAACGACTGGATGAGCGCCAGCGCCTCATCTGAGGTGAGGTTGGCGAGCCCACGCTCCCAGAGCGGCTTGACCGCCTGGGCCACCGGCCCCAGCCCGACAGCCGCCCGGCCGCCGTCCCCGAAGCGTTCGTCCTCCAACGCCTCTTCCAGAATGCCGAGCGCGTCGAGCAGCCCGAAGTACTGCTCCTCGCTGCCACGCCGGAGGCTGAAGTAGATCGCGCCGTCCTTCGTCTTGTAGGCGTAGGTCGGCGGGGTCATGTACGTCTCGGTGTGCGCCCCGATCCAGGTATCGGGGTAGCCCATCGCGGCCCAGACCGTCTTCCGGGTGTAGATCAACGAGCCCATCATGCTGACGGAGGCCCGCTGTCCGCGCCCGGTGCTCAGACGCTGGAAGATGGCGGCCAGCACGGCCTGGTACAGAAAGATGGCGCTGTTGATGTAGCCGATGTCCGTACCGACTCGCCGTGGCGGCTCGCCGAGCGACCCGAGCGAGTTCGGGTAGTCGGCGGCGGCCTGCACCACCAGCTCGCTGCCGGGCCGGTTGCGGTGCGGCCCGTGGTCCCCGAACGGTGTGATGCTCGCCTGGATCAGGCGCGGGTTGTCCTGGGACAGCGTTGCGTGGTCGAGCCCGAGGGCCGCCGCGCGGTCTGGTCCGAGGTCATCCACGAAGACGTCGGCGGTCTTGAGCAGGCGGCGCAGCGCGGCGCGCCCGCTCTCGGTGGTCAGGTCGAGGACCACACTCTCCTTGCCCCGGTTGAGGGCGAAGAAGACGGCGCTGTCCGACCCCATCGTGATGGCGAAGCGGCGGGCGTAGTCACCCTCGGGTGGCTCGATCTTGATGACACGCGCGCCCGCGTGGCGCAGCATCAGGCTCGTGTACGAGCCGGACACGCCCTGGCTGATGTCGACGACCGTGAGGTCGCGGAGTGCATTGGCGAACGTGGGAGTGCTCCTTTCCGCAGGGGACGCCAGAGAGAACGGCATCCGAGGCTGGTGCAGCGGGCCACACCGGCTGACGTGGGAGTGTCAGCCGGCGTGGCCCCTGCGCCGCCGTCTGGTCTCAGGCCTCGACGGTCGCCGTCTCGGGGGCCGGCGTCTCCGCCGACTCCTTCGGGCTGAGGCTGGCCAGGACCTCCTGCGTGTGCTGGTCGGGGGCCGGCGCCGGCAGCACCGGCACCTCGAACTCGCTGAAGCGCCAGGGGTAGCCGCTGGTGCTGATCGGTCCCTGGTGTGGCACGTCGATGACCACCATCATGTCGTTGGCGGCCACCTGCACGTGCTCTCGCAGGATCTCGAAGTCGAGGAACAGGGAGTTCGGGACGCCGAGGCGCGTCAGCTCCTTGGTCCACCAGATGCTCGGCTTGCTGGCGAAGATCTCCGTAAGCGTCGCCGAGAGCTCCTCGCGGTTGTCGACGCGGCCCGTGTTGGTCGCGTACCGCTCGTCCGACGCCAGATCGGGCCGGCGGATCGTCTCGCAGAGCGCCTGCCATTGGGCGTCGGTCTCGACCGTCACGGCGACCCACTTATGGTTCTGGCACTGGAACGCCTGGTTCGGCGCCGAGAACGTCGCGGCGGTTCCGCGTGCGGTCGGCGCCTCGCCAGCGAAGTACTCGGCGAGGCGAGTGATCTGGAGGTTGAGCGCGCAGCCGAGCATCGAGATGACGATGTGGGCGCCCTGCCCGCTCTGCTCCCGCTCGATCAGCGCCTGGATCGCCGCCGACGAGATGTAACTCGCCGTGGTGGCGTCGATGTGGCCGTAGCCGCGATGGAACTCGCCGCCGTTGTCCTCAGGCCCATTGATCGAGGCGAACCCGCTGAACGCCTGCAGGTTGGGATCGACCCCCGCGAAGTATTGCATCGGGCCACGGTCGCCCCAGGCCGAGCTGGAGATGTAGATGATGCGCGGGTTGACCTTCGAGACCGACTCATAGTCGACGCCGAGCCGCTTTGCCACCCCGGGGCGGAAGTTCTCGACGAAGATGTCACAGGTTTCGAGCAGGCGATACGCCCACTGCCGATCCTTTGTGTCCTTGAGATCGAGGACGATGGCGCGCTTGTTGAAGTTGTGCGAGGTGTACGCCGTGGGGAAACCGCGCTGCCGGGGCAGCATGGTCCGCATCACGTCGCCCTCGGGGCTCTCGACCTTGATCACGTCGGCCCCAAGGCCGGCCAGCAATTCGGTCGCAATCGGACCGACGCCGGCGTTGGTCAGGTCGAACACGCGGATCCTGGCAAGCGGTTGGGTCATACGGTCGTCCTCCAGAGACAGGGCGCTCAGGCCGGCGGCTGCAGGTTGAGAATGCGCTGCGCGTTGCCGCCCAGCATCAGGTCAACCTCTTCCTGGGTGAATTTGACGCCGTACTGCTCGGCGGTGGCGGGCAGATCCTTGAAGGTCTTGAGCCAGTGGGGCAGCGGTGAGCGGTCGCCGGACGTGCTCGGGCCGAAGCCGAAGTCGCTGGCCCAGAGGATCCGGTGTGCCCCGACGTAGTCGCGCATCACGCCGAGCTTCTGGATGAAGCCTCCAAGATCCTTGCGGGCGTCGCGCGGCCACTGCGAGAGGTCGAGGTAGCCGTGCGGGTGGCCGCTCGCGACCTGTGCCGCTTCTTCCCACCACGCACCGTGCCCGGCGTGGGCGTAGATGATGGTCAGGTCTGGGTATTCGCCGTGGAGATCGGACAGGTTCATCGGGCGGGCGAAGCGCGAGGTCGCCGGCGCTGGCGTTGGTGAGGTGTGGAACGTGACCGGCACGCCCAGTTCCAGGCACTTCTTGTAGAAGGGCGTACAGACCTCATCGTACGGGTAGTAGCCGTTGCCGGGGTAGAGCTTCAGACCTCGGAAGCCCCACTCCTTGACGGCCCGCTCGAACAGCTCCAGGCCGCCCGGCCGCCGGGGGTCCACGCCGATGAAGGCGTAGAGGCGTCCCTTGTAGCGCTGCATCAGCTCAGCATAGTGCTCCACGACCTTCGGGAAGGGGATCTCGGCCTCTTCGCCGACGTGGATCGCATGATCCACGATCATCGGCACCATGATGTCCACGCCGTGCGCGTCCATCTCGCCGATGGTGTACGTGCCCTCGGGATCTGCGATGGCCTTCGTGGTGCGCGGGAACAGCGCCTCTGGATCGCGGAACGGCAGCGAGCGGTACGCCGCCGCGCGGGCGTAGAACATCCGTAGCCTCGCCGAGATGAACGTCGGCGAGTGGATGTGCATGTGCGCGTCAATGATCATCGTCGATCCCTCACGAGCGCGCCGGCTGGAATTTTGGCAGGGTGACCTCGGGGGTCACGTCGTCGAAGACGACTTCTACGGGCATGTCGAAGCGTAGATCGGCGACGTCCACGTTCACCATATTGGTGATCAGGCCGATGCCCTCGTCGAGCAGGACGTAGCCGACGTTGTAGGGCATCTCGTCCTGCCAGCCCTTGTTGTAGAGGTGGTAGACCTGGTTCCAGGACCAGAGCGTGCCTTTGCCACTCAGCAGCGCCCATTCGAAGCTGTCCGAGAGGCAGTCCGTGCAGACCGGCGTGACCGGAAAGCGGACGTGGCCGCAATCGGTGCACTTCTGCATCCGCAGCTCGTGGTTCTTGATGTGGTCCCAGAACGGCCGGGTGATCTCGTTGTCGAGGTCCGGGAGTGGCTTGAGGTACTCGGCCATCGTCTAGCCCTTTCGCAGGATGACGGCGCCCGCGTCGGTGCCGCCGGTGCCTTCGCCGGTGCAGAGGATCGTGTCGAGGCGCTTCTTGATCTGGCGGGGGCCAGCCTCGCCCCACATCTGGCGGGCCGCTTCGACGTAGTGGAGGATGCCGCCGATGTAGCTCTCGGCGGTGTGTCCGCCGTTCGTGTTGAGGGGGAACGCGCCGTCGAACTCGGTGCGGCCGTTCTGAATGAACTCCAGGCCCTCGCCAGGCTTGCAGATGCCGAAGTTTTCGAGGGCGAACAGACTCAGGATCGTGAAGCTGTCATAGACGTACATCGCGTCCATGTCGCTCGGGCCGAGCCCGCTGCTGCGATAGACGCCCTCGGCGGCCATGCCTTCCATCTGCCGCTGGAGGATGTACGAGGGGTGCTCCTGGGCGCGCGGCACGTGCCCCTGGCCCATCCCCGAGATCAGGATCGGCGGCTTCTTCATGTCGCGGGCGCGCTCCGCGGAGGTCAGGATCAAGCAGCCGCCGCCATCGCTGATCAGGGCGTAGTCAGGGCGGCGCAGCGGCCAGACGATGTACCGGTCGTCCAGGTACTGCTCGATGGTCATCGGCTTGCGAATGTAGCCGTGCGGGGTCAGCGAGGCGTGGCGGCGTGCGGCGACGGCCAGCGCGCCGAGCTTCTGCTGCAACGGTCGCAGCGAGTCCTCGTCGCTCTTCTCCAGGCCGTAGTAGTCGTGGAAGTAGCGGTGGATCGCCAGGGCGAGCCGCGCGCCCGGACCGAAGTGGCCATACGGCGCATGATGCTCGTAGCGTGGCGTGTTGAACCGTCGCCGCACCGAGCGGTTGTTGCAGGCGTAGACCACCGCCACCGTCTTGGCGAGGCCGTGGTGGATCGCCAACGCCGCCTGCTGGATCGCGATGGTGGTGCTGGCGCCGCCGAACTGCCCGGTGAAGAGGAACGGCGGGTTCAGCCCGAGCGTCCGCGCGACCTCCTGTGCCGATCCGTGGATCGGGTCCAGGGCGCGGACCGAGATGCCGTCGATATCCTCTTTCTCGAGGCCAGCATCGTCGATTGCCGCCTTGAAGGCCTCGGCGGCGAGCGCGTAGGCATCGGACCCGGGCAGCTGACCCTGCCGAGAGATGCCCGTCCCCACGATGGCGACGGTGTCCTTGATGCTATCAGTCACGAGCGGTGACCTCCTGTCCCCTCTGTGTGCGTGCGTAGCTCGTTCAGCACCTCGTGCGTGTGCTCTCCCAGGCGGGGTGGTGGCAGCGTGACCGACGGGCGGGTCATGACCAGCTCGAACGGCACGTTGACGCCGCGCAACGGCCCCAGATCCGGATGCTGGACCGTCACGAGCATCTCGGTGGCAGCGACCTGTGGGTCATCCAGGACTGAGCGGAGCGTGTGCGCCCGCACACCCAGGCCGCCGTGGCGGTACACCAGGGCCAGGATCTCGTCGGCCTGAAGCTGGGCGAGGCGGGGCGCCATGGCCTCGGCAAGCTCATGGTGGTGTGCCTGGCGTTGACGCTGACCTGCGAATCGCGAGTCGTCCGCCAGCGCGGGCAGCCCCAGGTCACGGAAGAACCGCGGCCAGGTGTCCTCCTGGCCTGTTCGCGCCAGCGTGAAGTACACCGGCACGTCCGCGGTGGGGTACGGGTGCTCGGGCGGCTGCGACGCGGCGCGCACCGGCCCGATCCACTCGTCAGGGTCGCTCTCACGGGCTAGCTGCGAGCACTCGGTGGAGAGCAGTGTCAGGAGTTGATCGATGCCGACCTTCTGGCCGCGTCCGGTCCGGGCCTGCCGAATCAGCGCTGAGACGATGCCGACAAAGGCGTGCACGCCGGCTGTCAGCCCCACCACGTCCGCACCGAGGCGGACCGGCGGCTCGTCGAGTGCGCCCAGGAAGCGTCCGATGCCAGCGAAGCCCTGGACCGTCAGCTCGGAGGCGGGCCGAGCCACGTACGGCCCAGCCTCGCCGAACGGCGTGATGACGCAGTGAACCAGGGCCGAGAGGCGCGTTCGCAGCGTCGCGTCGTCCAGGCCGAGGCGCGCGGCTTCGGCGGGCAGCAGGTCTGAGATGAACACGTCGGCGGTCGCGAGCAGCCTGTCGAGCGCCGCCCTGCCCCCGGCGGTCTCCAGATCGAGCACCACGCCGCGCTTGCTGCGGTTCACGCTCAGGTAGGGTGTGCTCTCGTTCCCGACGAATGGGGGGCCGAGCTCGCGGGTGTAGTCACCCTGTGGCGGCTCGACCTTGACCACGTCCGCACCGAGATCGCCCAGGAGCATCGAGCAGGAGGGGCCGGCATACCCCTGGGAGATGTCCACCACGCGGAGGGGCGCGAACGGCCGGCCGTCGCTCGCTGCCCCGCCTCTGGATACAGTGAATGCAGAGGCAGCCGAACGCGAAGCGCCGTTGGTGTGCGCCGGGCTGGCTGCCGCTGCGTCCTCCTGGGCCGGCGCGGCCAGGCGCTGGCGGATCTCGACGCCGTGCTCGTCAGGCCGGGGCGAGCGGGTCAACGTCGCCGGGGTCTCGCTGAACTGCCAGGGTGGACGCACGATCCGGACGCGGCCCCAGGGCGTCTCGACCATCTGGCTCAGCGCAGCGGCGGTGACATGCGGGTCTGACCAGAGCGGCGCATGCGTCGGGGCGGCCCAGTGCAGCGCGGCCGGAACGCCATGCTGGAGGAGGCGCTGCTCCCAGTCGGCAGCCGGCTGCTCGGCGAAGCAGGCTGACAGCACGGCCACCAGTGCATCGCGGTGTGCCACGCGCATGCGGTTGCTGGCGAAGCGGTGGTCCTCCGCGAGGTCCGCGCGTCCGAGCGCCTGGCAGAGCCGCTGCCACTGGTCTGGCGTCTCCGTCGAGACGAACAGCCACTGACCGTCGGCGCACCGGAACGCCTGGCTGGGGACGCAGGTCGGGCTGGCGCTGCCGAGCGGCTCGGGCGAGGCGTCCCCCAGGGCGGCCTCGGCGAGGCGGGTGATCACCAGCCCCAGGCCGGCCGCAAGCTGCGAGGTCTCGACCTTCTGGCCGCGCCCCGTCCGCTCGCGGATGTAGAGCCCGGCAAGGATCGCCTGGAGCAGCCGCTGCGCGCTGGCCATGTCCACGAAGCCGGCCTGCCGCAGCAGTTCAGGCTCGCCGCCGGGGCTGCCGTTGACCGACACGAATCCGCTGATCGCCTGCCCGAAGTGGTCGGTGCTGCCAAGCTCGCGCATCGGGCCACGGCTGCCGTACCCAGACGCCGAGCCGTAGACGATCCGTGGGTTGACCGCCGAGACGGCCTCGTAGCCGAGGCCCAACCGGTCGATCACGCCGGTTCGGAAGTTCTCGATCAGCACATCGGCGCTGCAGGCCAGCCGAAACGCCACGTCGCGGTCGGCCGGATCGCGCAAGTCCAACAGGATGTTCTGCTTGCAGGAGTTCACCGTCATGTAGACGATGCTGACGCCCTGCTTCAGTGGCATGACCTTCTGGCTGCCGTCGCCAGTCGGCGATTCGATCTTGATCACCTCGGCCCCAAGCTGCCCGAGGTACATCCCCGCTGCCGGCCCCACCGCGAATCGGCCGAAGTCGACAACCCGCAGGCCGGCAAGCGGTCCCACGCCCGCAGCCGGCTGGTCTCCCTGTCCGCTCCCGTCCGTGGTCATGGCTTACCGCCCCCGCAGCTTCGGATCGAGGGCGTCGCGCAGCGAGTCGCCCAGCAGGTTCGCGCCGAACACGATGGCGCTCATCGCGACGCCCGGCCAGAGCGCCATCCACGGCGACTGCAGGAAGTAGCGCTGCGCGGCCGTCAGGTCGCTGCCCCAGGAGGGGTTTGGCGGTGGCACGCCGAGCCCCAGGAAGGAGAGGGTCGCCTCGGCCAGGATCACCTGCCCGAACAGCGTGGCGGTGTAGATGAACCACGGCGCCAGGCAGTTTGGTGCGAGGTGCCAGAGGATGATGCGCGGGCTGCCGCAGCCGATGGCCTGCGCCGCCTCGATGTAGGTGGTGCTCTTGATGGTGAGCGCCGCCGAGCGCACCAGCCGGTTGACGCGTGGCACATTGCCGATGGCGAGGGCCACGACGATGGTCGGCAGGGACGGCCCGAGCGCTGCGACCAGCGCCAGCAGCAGGATCAGGTTCGGGAAGGCGAGCATCACGTCGGCGACGCGCTGGATCAGCATGTCGACCCGGGTGCTGCTGAACGCGCTGCACAACCCGATCAGGCCGCCAACCAGCGACCCTGCCAGCGTAGCGGCGATGGAGATCATCAGCGACTGCCGAGCGCCGTAGATCACGCGGCTGAGGATGTCGCGCCCGAGGTTGTCGGTGCCGAACGGGTGCTCCCAGGATGGCGCTTGCAGCTTGGCGAGGATCGCCGTGTCGTTTGGGTCGTACGGCGAGATGATCGGCGCGAAGACGGCCGCCACGATCAGGATCAGGATCACCGCGCCGCCGATGACCCCCAGCGGCCGGCTGCGGGCGAAGCGTCCGAGGGCCTTCTTCGTGGAGCTGGCGCGGGATGGCTGGTTGACGGGACGGGGGACGGAGATCGTGGCCATCAGTAGCGAATCCTCGGGTCGAAGAACCCGTAGAGCACGTCCACCAGAAGGTTGACGCCCATCACGAAGGCCAGGGTCGTCATCATGATCCCCTGGACGAGCGGGAAGTCCCGTCGCTGGAGCGCCTGAATCAGGAGCTGGCCGACGCCCGGCACGTTGAATATGCTCTCGACGACGGCCGAGCCTCCCAGGAGCGCGGCGGCCTCCAGCCCGAAGTAGGTGAGGGTCGGGAGGAACGAGTTCGGGAGGATGTGCCGCCAGATCACCAGCCGGGCGCGCACGCCTTTCGCGGTGGCCGTGCGGGCGTAGTCCGAGCGCAGCTCTTCGAGGACGCTGCTGCGCAGGACCCGCAGCGCCACGCCGACCGGGCGGAACCCGAGCACCAGCGCCGGGAAGATCAGCTGCTGAAACGCCAGCC
Source organism: Chloroflexota bacterium (assembly GCA_020850535.1). Lineage (NCBI taxonomy): Bacteria > Bacillati > Chloroflexota > Chloroflexota bacterium. The sequence goes on along the minus strand of JADZEM010000060.1, from coordinate 4,598 downwards.
ACGGATCGCGGTACGGCGGCGCATACTGGGCGGGCGGATACCACTGCCAGAACGTGGTGAGCATCAGGATCAGCAGCATGCCGATCCAGAACGGCGGCATCGACAGCCCGCTCAGCCCGACGATCCTGAGCAGGTAGTCCAGCACCGAGTTCTGGCGGAGTGCCGCCAGAATGCCCATCGGTACCGAGAGCACGATCGTGATGGCCAGCGCCATCAGCATCAGGGCGACGCTGGTGGGGAAGCGCAGGAAGATCTCGGTGACGACCGGGTGGCCCGTCATGTACGACATGCCGAGGTCGCCCTGCATCACCGCCCCGAGCCACGTCACGAACTGGAGCGGGATCGGCTGATCGAGGTTCAACTGCGCGCGGAGCGTGGCGTAGGCGCGCTGATCGACGGAGCCGCCCTCGCCGCCGCCAAGCATCATCAGGACCGGGTCGCCCGGCAGGACGCGGAAGATCACGAACAGCGCGAGCAGGCCGCCGAGCGCGGTCGGCACCATGATCAGCAGCCGATGCAGAATGTACCTACCCACCGGGCCACCCTCAACGTCGAGTGACGGAGCAGACGCGGCGCGCTGCCGGGCCTGCCCCAGGCATGGCGATTAGCGGTCGAGCCAGACGGTCGCGTAGTCCTCGTTCGTCAGCCAGGACTGGACGGTCAGCCCCTGGACGTCCGGCTTGCTGACGGTGACGTCCACGGGGTAGAGCAGCGGCACGGCCGGCATGTCGGTCAGGAGGGTCGTCTCAACCTTGCGGGCCAGCGACTTCAGCTCGGCCCCGGACAGGATCCCGGAGATCCTGGCGAAGTCGGCGTCGACGTCCTTGTTGCAGTGGCGCGCCCAGTTCTCGGGGGCGTTGCAGATGAACTGCGAGGCCAGCTCGGACGGGTGGATGCCGGCCTTCATGGTGGGGAAGTACCAGAGGATCTGGTAGTCGTAGCGCTGGCGTTGCTCGACTTCGACGGCCGTTTCAGGGGTGTCCAGGGTGACCTGCACGCCGAGATCGCGACGCCAGCCGTCGGTGATGAGGGTCATCGCCTCGACGTACTCCTGCTGATTGCGAACGAGCGCTTTGGCCTGGAAGCCGTTCGCGAACCCGCCCTTCGCCAGCAGCGCCTTGGCCTCGGCGATGCGGTCGGCCTTGGGCTTGTCCCAGCCCACCAGCTTGTTGACCTCGGCCACGTCCAGGCCCATGCCGGGCAGGAAGAAGCCGCTGCGGACGGCCCACTCCGGACCACCGTACCGCGCCACGATGGAGTCGACGTCGATGGCCATCGCCAGGGCCTTGCGGACGTCTGCCGACTGGAGCGGTCCGGGCACCGAGGTGTTGAAGTAGACGGCGCGGCCCAGCGGTCGGGCTACTGGCTGCGGCGGGGAGCCGAGCTTCAGGGTGGGCGCCTGTTGCTTGAGCTGCTGGGCATCCTGCGGGTTGCTGACGCATCCCTTGACCCAGCTGCAGGTGTCGCCCTGGCCGCTGATCATCGTCGGCATCAGCGCGTCGGTGCCGACGACCTTGATGGTGATGCCGTCGAGGAACGGGAGGCCCTGGACGTAGTAGTCCGGGTTGCGCTCGTACTTGTACTCCTGGCCGGGAACCGAGCTGACGAGCTTGAACGGGCCTGTCCCCATCGCGAACGCCTCGGTCTTGCGGTCGGCGGTCGGATGGAAGTCCGCGGACAGGATCACCGAGTAGCCCATCGCAAAGGTGGCGAGGCGGGAGGCGCTTGGCACCTTCCAGAGCACGCGAACGGTGGAATCGTCGACGACTTCGACCTTGTCCAGGTCGGCGAGGTCACCCGCGAAGAACGTGATCTTCGGATCGGCCATGCGCTCGATGCTGAACTTGACGTCCTTGGCACTGAACGCCGAGCCGTTGTGCCACTTGACGCCCTTCCGCAGGAAGAAGGTCATCGTCTTGCCGTCGGCGCTGACCTCCCAGCGCTCGGCCAGGTCGGGCACGAGATCGTCGCCGGTGACTGGGGCCGACTTGGTGGGGTTGATGCGCAGCAGCTGGGAGAAGACGGGCGAGCTGTAGGTGATCGATGACCACGTCAGCGTGAAGTAGGGGTCGAACGAGGTGGGGCGGAGGTTGCGGATGTTGACCAGGGTTCCGCCACGCTTTCCCTGGGGAACGGCGAAGGCGCCCGGCGCGGCCGGCTTGCTTGCTGCTGCTGCTGCTGCTGCGCCGCTGGCGGCTGGAGCAGCAGCAGCGGCCGGGGAGGCAGCCGCCGGCGAGCTTGCGGCCGGCTGAGCGGCGGCCGGCGAGCTTGCGGCCTGGGCTGCCGGTGCACTCGTTGGCGCGGCGGGCGGCTGGGCGGCGGCCGTTGGCTTCGCCGCTGGCGCGCTCGGCGCACAACTGATCAACAGCAGCGCCGCGATGACTACGAGAACACCGGGTGCGGCCTTCGAGCCGAGCATCGTCCGTCCCTCCCCCAATGGAGCGTGTACACACCACCTGGGCTGTGCTGGCCGCCGTGGCCAGCCGCCGCCGTCTGCGTGGTGCGTCTTCCTGGCGTACACACTGTGTACGTAGGCGAACGCGTGAACGGTACCACGCTGTTTTGCGACCGTCAAGGCGTTGTCAGGTCCGTTTGGACGAGCGGCGCTGCCACTCCAGACGGCCCATGACGCGGGCGGAGGGCCTACGGGCGCGAGGACGGGCGGGGGCGCCTGTTGGCAGGTGGCAGGATCAATTTCGGGACGGGAGCGTTGATCGCAGGGGGATTCCCACCCCCATTCCACGCGCGCAGCGAGTTCACCTGATCGCGGGTGGGGTCCATGGTCGGGCGAGCGTGTCGCACCCGTGCGAGGGCGTCGTCAACCGGCAGGTTGTCCCGCCAACAGAGAAACGCCGCTGCGAACGTCGGCGCGCGGTTGATGCCCATGATGCAGTGCAGCAGCACCGTGCGCCCCATCCGGTGCTGGGTCTGGATCTCGCGGACCACGGCCGAGAACCGGCCGGCCGCGATCTCCTCCCAGTCCACCGTCGGGTACGGGATCAGGCGAACCCCGAGGGCCTCCCAGCTTCGTGGCTCATCTGGGTCCGGGGTGTGCAGGGTGATCACCGTGTCGATGCCGAGCGCACGCACCTGCCGGCGCTGGGGCGGGTCCGGCCGCCGCCCGATGGCGAACGCCGGCTCGAGCCACGCAACATCTGGGATGTCGTCGTTCGGCTGCGGACCGGTGGTGTCGGCGTTCGTTCGGACGTGCGGTGCGCGCATCAGGGCTGCGACCGCCGGAGCATCGTCACCCGCACCTGCTGTTCGCGGACGATGTGGTCTCGCGCGAGCTGGGCTGCACGCTCGGCATCCCCAGCGTCGATGGCTTTCAGGACTGCGTCGTGCTCGGCGGCGGCGGCCAGCGCCCGCCCCGGGTAGTTGTAGGTTGGCGAGGCGAACGCCGTCAGCATCTCCTGAATCTGCTTCGCCAGTTGGAGCAGCAGGGTGTTGTGCGAGGCCTCGGCGAGCGCGATATGGAACTGGCTGCTGAGCCGCGCTGTCCCGCTGATGTCCCCGAGGTTGCCGGTTTCGACGATCTGCTGGTTGATCCAGTGCAGACGTGCCCGCTCCGGCGGCCTGGCGTGGGTTGCTGAGAGGCGGGCCGCCAGGCTGTCAAGCTCGACGCGCACCGTGTAGACGTCCAGCACCTCGCGCTCGGCGATCCGCCTGATCACCAGCCCGCGACGGGGGATGCGCGTGCCGAGGTTCTCGGCCTCCAGCTTCATCAACGCCTCGCGGACCGGGGTCCGGCTGACATTGAACTGGCGCGCGATCTGCTCCTCGATCAGGCTCTCACCCGGCTTCAGCTGTCCAGAGATGACGGCCTCGCGAAGCGTCGCGTAGACCGCGTCGGCAGTGCTCGCGGTTTCCGCGTGGATGCCCCAGATCGGGGCGAGCGATGCCAGACTCTCCTCGATGGTCACGCAGCCTCCAGCAGGGTCTGAGTATACAGTGCATGCGCGAGGCATCTCGCGAACAGACGCTGCGTCTCGTGACGCGGTTGCGCCCGCCAGTGGCACACTGGCGTCGGGCCGGTCTGCGTCGTGGCGCAGGTCTCTCGTGAAACGGTCTGCACAGGCCCAGAAGGCAGCAAGTTTACACGCACCCGACCTGACGTCGCCTGAGGTTGGAGAGGCACGCACAGCATGATGACAGGTTGGGCCTGCACCGCGTCGAGCCGGCCCGCGGTGGGGCGGGTGATGACCCAGGGCGATTGCATGTTCATTGGTGTCCCCGAAGCATCGTGGAACGGGCGGGCGGGGACTGAAGTCCCCGCCTACAGTCACACCGTCGCTGCGCGACGGACGCAGGGAACGGCCGGCACTGGTGCGACTGGAGCGTCGCGCAGCGACTGCAGGAGTGTGGGCGGGGCTTTCAAGCCCCGACGAGGCGGCACGACGCGCTCAACATACGATTGCACTGGTAGCAGCCGCGGGGCGATTGCATGTTCATTGGTGTCCCCGAAGCATCGTGGAACGGGCGGTCGGGGACTGAAGTCCCCGCCTACACGCATTCAGTCGCTGCGCGACGGCCGTCGGGAACGGCCGGCACTGGTGCGACTGGCGCGTCGCGCAGCGACTGCAGGATGGTAGGCGGGG
>JADZEM010000059.1 GCA_020850535.1 Chloroflexota bacterium | reverse complement strand
GCGTCAGCGGGTGACCGTCAACGTTCGCATCACTTGCAGGCCGTCGTCTTACGCCTCACCCGCCGACCGCCAACTTCCGCGTCAGCGGGTGAGGTCCTTCGCTGCGCTCAGGATGACAGAGTGTGTTGCGTGATTACTACGTCGTAGCGGCGCACGTCAGCCAGTACGCATCCGCTGCCCACGATCCACGCCCCACGATCCGTGCCCCACCACCCACGCCCCATGCCCTACCACCCACGATCCATACCCCCCGCCTACACGTACTCCTGCCAGGAGTGCTCTGGCCGGTAGCCGAGCAGCCGCTTCGCCTTCGTGGATACCACGGCCGGCGAGGTGCCCGTCAGCCCCTTTGCCATCTCCTCCGTGCCCGGGAAGTAGCGCGGCAGCAGGTCGGCCAGCGGCTGCCGGGCCAGGGCGTCGTCCGCCGTGATGAAGAACGTCTCGTTTTCGAGCGTCGTGTCCTCGACGGCCAGCCGGAACCCCTGGGCGAGGTCTCGCACGTCGCAGTAGACCCACATCACCCGCGACGCGAGGTCCGGATTGTCCACCCGCGCCCGCACCGTCTCCCGCTCCTTCTCAGGCTCGCCGTACTGCATGAGCGGCGGCCGAATGCCGATGGTCGGGAGGCCCGTCCTGCGAGTCATCGCCGCCAGAATCTCCTCGTCCAGCAGCTTCGTCAGGCTGTAGGCGTCCTGCGCCAGTCGCGGGTGCTCCTCGTCAATCGGCAGGTAGGTCGGGTTGAACGGCCGCTCGGCCATCGTGATGCCGAGCGCGTTGATGCTGCTGGCGGCCACCAGCTTCTTCATCCCCAGTCGACCGGCTGCCTCGGCAACATGGTAGGTGCTGATGACGTTGGTGCGGAACACCGTCGGATACGGGTGCACCTGATTCGACGGGATGGCGGCGAGGTGGATGACGGCATCGTGCCCGCGCAGCACGTCGTAGACCGCGCCGAGATCCTCACACTCGCCGAGCTTGTACCGCACGCCAGCCGGCTGCTCGCTGGGCGGGACGCGGTCAAAAATCGTGATCTCGTGGTCCCGCGCGAGCAGCTCCCGCACGACCCATCGCCCGATACGTCCCGAGCCGCCGGTAATGACGATCCGCATGCCTGTCCCCCTTCACGCTGTGCGGCCAAGTGTGGCGCGGCGGTCCTGGGCTTCGCCAGCCTCGACGGCCGGTCAGCGGCGAACTGGCGCCGGCGTGCTGGAGATGCGGCTCGTGGCCAGCGGCTGATCGCCCGCGAGGATCGTACCGTTGAGCGTCGCGGACGTCAGATCGGCCCCGGCCAGGATCGCGCCCGTCAGGTCAGCATCGTCGAGCGTCGCCCCCGTCAACCGCGCGCCGACCAGCGAGGCATCGCGCAAGTCCGCGCCGCGCAACCGTGCTCGGCTCAGGTCCGCCCCCTGGAGATCGGCTCCACGCAAGCGTGCACCGCTCAGATCGGCTGCCGCCAGCGATGCGCCCCGCAGGATCGTGCCGCTCAAGTCCGCTCCGACGAGGTCGGCCTCGGCCAGGTTGACCTCGCGCAGACGGGCCTGCGTCAGCGAAGCGCCTGCCAGCGACGCCCCGCGCAGGCGCGCCTGGCTGAGGTTGACGCCGGTCAGGCTTGCGCTCTCCAGATCCGCGCCCCAGAGCGCCGTCCGCCGCAGATCCAGGCCATCCACGGATGACCGCCCGAGGATCGTCAGGACAGACTGCACTTCCGTCGTCGGCTGCAGTCCGGTGTTGCCGGCGCGTGCGTACTCCCGCACGAACGCCGCCAGCAGCTCCATGGAGGGCGTCCGGTACAGCTCCGACTCGCGGGCCACCTGCTCGATGGCGTAGGTGGCGGCGAGCCGCCGCTCGATGGTCGCCGGTCCGTCGCCGCCGCCCTGCGCCAGCAGCTCGATGGCCTGCGTCCAACGCTCGGCGACCGGACCACTGCGCTCGACGGACTTGACCACGTCGGCGACGGATCGCTGGATCCGGAGGTTCAGCAGCAGCACGCCCATGGCCGCTGCGACGATCAGCAGGTTGAGCCACAGGCCGGCGTCAAGCGCCATGCCGGCGCCTCCGCTCAGGCAGGCCGAGCGCGGAAACAGACCGGGACGGTTCAGCAAGGCTCGCTTCTGTCACGCAGCCAGTGTACTGACGCTCCGACAGACGGACAGAAGCGAGGGCGTTACGCGTCCATCACAGGTTGCCCGGGGGCCGGCGGCGCCGGCCGAAACCCGAAACCCAGCCTACTCGCCCCAGCCCCGCTTCTTCAGAAACCCGGACAGCTCCTTGGACACGTAGGCCAGTTGGCGCGAGGCGAGCCGCAGCTGGATCGGCGCGTCGGCCTCTTCGTCGGCCGCCCGCCCGAGGTCTCCGTCCTGAATGCAGCGTGCCAGCCGGTCGATCTCGTCCATGAACGCCGAGACGGTCTTGATCTTGAACACGCGGTGGCCGTCCGCCGTGCGCGGTCCAACCGGCGCGCGCGGGCCGTCGTCATCCGGGATCGAGTCCGCCGATCCGACCCACAGGTCGGAGTCATCCTCCGACTCGTCCTTCGCCCTGGGGGCGCGCGCTACGCGTGCCGGGGCCGCCTCCGCCGAGCGGACAGGGCGGATCGGCTCCGGCAGCTGGTCGCGCTCGCCCAGTTCGATTGCCTCGGCCGGACTGATGCCCGGCTGCGCCGCCGACGCCCGGCAGGCCCGACTCAACGCCGCCGCCGACAGGCCCTTCTCGACCGCCAGCTCGGCCAGCTCGGTCTGATTGACCGGATCGGCCACTGCGCTCAGGTGCTGGGCCTGGGTGACGGTCAGGCTGCCGTCGGTGATCAGGTCGCGGACGGCCGGCGCAAGGTCACGCAGCCCCAGGTACCGGCGCACCGTGGACGGCGAAAACCCGACGACCTGGGCAATGGCCTCGTCCAGGCCGCGGTCGCTGGCATCCGGATTGTGCTTTGCCAGGTTGCGCTTCAGCCGCGCGAAGCCCTCGGCCTTGTCCATGTCGTTCAGATCGCGCCGCTGGAGGTTCTCCAGCATCTGGTGGATCAGCCGATCCTCAGGTGAGGCGTCCACCACCACACACGGCACTTCCGGCAGGCCCACCTTGATGGCTGCCGCGCGCCGCCGGTTGCCGTACACCACCCGGAAGCCGCCGTTCTCTCGAGCTACGCCCAGAGGCTGCAGGACGCCATGCTGACGGATACTGTCGGCCAGACCGTCCAGATCGTCCGCGGCGTCACGACGCACGTTGTCGGGATCCGGCTGAATGGCGCGCGGATCGACCAGCACTAGCGACATCATGTCGCCCCTCTCATGCGAAAGTGAACACGTGTTCGAGCACGCTGGGGCGATGATAAAGGCGGCTGGCCCCCGTGGGAGCCAGCCGCCGCTCACGATGCCGTCTCATCCGCGCCGTCAGCCGTCAGCCGTCAGCCGGGAAGCCTCGGCTCTGACCGCTGACACCTGACCACTGAGAGCTGACGACTAGTCCAGGAGCGCCTCCTCGACCTCGCCGTCGCCCTGTGCGCTCTGCGTCGCGGTGATGCCCAGCGCCTCGGCGAAACGGCGGTACGCCTCCAGCGGCTCCCCGTACTTGCGGTGCCCGGCCGCGTGCGCCGCCGCCCCCATCAGCAGCCGGCCACGCGCGGCGTGGCTGTTCCGCCCGAAGTCTTCGAGCTGTACGAGGCTGATCTCCTGGTTGTGCGGGTCGTTCCCAAGCTTGCTGCACCCGAGCGCCAGCACCGAGACCAGCGGCTGCGTGTCGTGGCCGGCCTTGAGATACGCCTGCGTCAGCCCAACCGCCTCGTCCGGCTTCAGCGCGACGATGGCCTGGTCCACCTTTTCGAGCAGCTGCCCCTGCGACCAGCCGCTCGCGCCACGCGGGGCCGTGAACGCCTTCGGGCCGTTGCCGGGCCACGCATACTGGCCCTGGTACACCTCGTTGACGAACGAGCCGGCGATAAACAGCAGTTTCGCCATGTGCGGGTGGTCGAAGTTGTCGTAGAACCAGCGGACCGTGTTGACGTACTCGTAGGCGTGCATCGGCATGTTGTAGGCCGCCGGCGAGCCGCATTCGAGGATCGTCTCGGTGGCCGCGAGCTGGATCGCGTCGATGATGCTCTTGAGCGACTTGCCGGCCTTCAGCAGCCCGCCGATGTGCTTGACGACGGAGACCTCGTTGCCCTTCGTCACGGCCTCGACGGTCTGCTTGACCTCGGCGCGGGAGAGCGGCTTCTGGTTGGTGTGCCGCATCTCGACGTCCTGACCCTGCAGCACCACCCGAGTGTAGGTACAGGCCATCTCGTACATCGAGTACCAGTGCGGCCCGACGCCGAGATCCATCACGCCGGCGTAGATCACGTCATGGGCGTTTTCCCAGCCCACCGTCTCGGCCAGCTCGATGGTGGCGCGGGCGCGGTACGAGCGATGCCCGGTCGTGAACGACAGGCGGAAAACCGTCCGATCCTGCACGTCGATCAGGCCGGCGAACATCAGTTGCGCCAGCACCTGCTGGCGGTCCGCCGGGTTCTGCATCAGTCCGAGGAACGTCCCGTACGCTTCCTCAACCTGACAGCGCATCACCAGCGTCAGCCAGTGATCGAGCCGCTCCTGAAGGGTTGCATCGGAGCGCAGCGCCGGGCCATCGGCCCAGTGGGCGACGGGCGGCGTCGGCGCGCCCTGGAACTCCATGTTGTAGACGCGGTTGTAGTGGCCGGGCGCCTTGCCGAGCAGTTGATTCCACGGATCCAGCCCCGTCGGGATGTACCAGATGGTCTGGGCCATCGGCAGGAAGGCGGTCTCGTCCGGCACCAGCTTCTTGAGCTGCAGGGCCGCCCGCATGCTGAGCAGGCAGTGATCGTTGTTCACGAATCGGACGTCGCCGCTGTCGTGCCGCTGGTGAAACGGCACATGCGTGTACGGCGCGTGGATCCGAACCGTCTCGCGAACGAGCTCGTCGACAGGCCGGCCGGCCTTCACCAGCTCGTAGAAGACCTGACTCGCGCCGATCTGGTCGCGGGCAAGGACGCGCTCTTCGAGCCGCGCGTACACGCCGTCCCGCTCCTGCTGCGCGGGCGCGGACATCGTCACCGCCATGGTGCGTCACCTCCGGTGAATGGGAAAGGCGGACTGCCGGGAAACCGGTCGAATCGGCCGCCGCACCATCGCGTGCGGCCATCGCGTCCTGCCATTATGCCCGAACACCCTAAAGCGTTTCAGATCGGCGGCAGCAGGTGGCATCAACCGCGCACAACGCGACTGGCTGCTATCCTGTCGGGCGGCCCAACCCGCGGCAATTCGCCGTGCGGCGGGGAGGGCCACCGCAACCCGACCGCCCGCACCTGGCTGCGCCAGGACAGCCACGCACAGGAGGATGCCCGTGCCGACTCCATTCAAGATGACGTTCCTGCCGCCCCAGCGCGAGAAGACGCGCGAGTGGGCCGAGGCGATTGCGAAGGCCGTGCCCGAGGCGACGGTCGTAGTCGCGGAGACGGACGAGGAGGCGCTGAAGGAGATCCCCGACACCGACGCCGTGTTCGGGACGCTCAACCAGGAGCTGCTTGCAAAGGCCGGGCGCCTGAAGTGGATCGCAGCCCCAGCCATCGCGCCGCCAGCCGGCTACTACTTCCAGCGGCTGGTCGAGCACCCGAGCATCGCCACCAACTTTCGAGGCATCTTCAACGAGCATATCGCCGCACACATCCTGGCGTTCGTACTGGCGTTTGCGCGGGGGTTCCACTACTACTTCCCGCGCCAGCTACGGCATGAGTACAAGCCCGAGCGGCTCGACACCGGCACGGTCTATCTGCCCGAGTCCACGGCGCTGATCATGGGCGTCGGCGGGATCGGCGCCGAAGCCGCGAAGTACCTTTCGCAGCTCGGCGTGACGGTAATCGGCATCGATGGCCGCGTGGAGCAGGCCCCGCAGGGCATCTCCGAGCTGCACCGCCCGGAGGCCCTCGACGCGCAGCTTGGCCGCGCCGACTTCGTCATCCTGACCATCCCTCACACGCCCGAGACGGAAGGTCTGTTCAACGCCGAGCGCTTCGCCAGGATGAAGCCGTCGGCGTTCTTCATCAATATCGGGCGCGGCATGACCACGAAGCTGGATGACCTCAACGCCGCGTTGCGGAACGGGACCATCGCCGGCGCAGCGCTCGACGTGTACGAGATCGAGCCGCTGCCGGCCGATCACCCGCTCTGGGACGCCCCGAACGTGATGCTGACGCCGCACACGGCGGGCTTCGGGCCGTACCTGGACGACCGCCGCCGCGACCTGCTGGTGGCGAATGCGAAGCGGTTCGCAGCGGGCGAGCCGCTGGTCAACCAGGTCAACAAGGCGCTCTGGTTCTAGCGGCCAGGGGCGTGGGTCCTGGGTCGTGGGTCGTGGGTCGTGGGTCGTGGTGAAAGCGTGCAAGTCGCAGTTGTCATCCTGAGCGCAGCGAAGGACCTCACCCGCTGACCGTCAACATCTGCATTACCTACCGACCACCCTCTTGCGCCCAACCCGCTGACCGTCACCTCTAGCGTCAACGGGTGAGGTTCTGGTTCTTACCCGACGAGTGGAAGGCCGCCACCGTCAAGCCCGCGTCAGCGGGTGAGGTCCTTCGCTGCGCTCAGGATGACAACTGCGACTTGCACGCTTTCACCACGACCCACGACCCACGCCCCACGCCCCACGCCCTACGACCCAGGACCCACGCCCCAGGACCCACGCCCCACGACCCAGCCCCGAAACTCAGCCCCAGAACCCGACGCCCGCGAAGATTCGACCGTTGCCCCTGCTGTCCCGCATCATTCCCCCAACGAGTATGTGCAGGTAGCGAGCTTGCGGGCTCGGCAGATGGAGCACCAACATGGCCCGGCCCGTCGTGGCAATTGTCGGCCGACCAAACGTCGGCAAGTCGACCCTCTTCAACCGCCTGATCGGCGAGCAACGCGCCGTCATGCACGACGTGCCCGGCACGACGCGCGACCGTCTCTACGGCACCACCGACTGGAACGGTCACGAGATGACCGTGGTCGATACCGGCGGCATCGGCGTCGAGACCGACATCCTGCGCGGCCCTGGTGATCCCGCCCGCTGGGGCACGCTGCCGCTCTCGCACATTCTGGATCAGGCCCAGGAGGCGATGGAGGAGGCCGACGTCATCGTCTTCCTGGTGGACGCGCTGAACGGCCTCTCCAGCGCCGACATGGACGTGGCGCAGCTGCTGCGCCGCTCCGAGAAGCCCATCGTGCTCGGCGCGAACAAGGCTGAGGGCAAGCGCGGCCTGCAGGGCGCGGTGGAGCTGTACGAGCTGGGCCTCGGCGAGCCGATCCCCTTCTCGGCGATTCACGGAACCGGCACCGGCGATCTGCTGGACGCCGTGGTTGAGAACCTGCGCGAGTCGCCCCCGGTCGAGGACGAGGAGCCGGACCTTTCCATCGCCATCGTCGGGCGGCCGAACGTCGGGAAGTCGTCGCTGTTGAATCGGCTGCTCGGGAAGGACCGGGCCATCGTCAGCCCGATCCCTGGGACCACCCGCGACGCCCTCGACACCGAGCTGCGGTGGCACGGCAAGCGGGTCCGCCTGATCGACACGGCCGGCATCCGGCGGCGCGGGCGCATCGAACAGGGCGTGGAGAAGTTCAGCGTGCTGCGGGCGGTCCGCGCCATCGAGCGCGCCGAGATCGCGATCCTCGTCATCGACGCGGTCGATGGCGTGACGGCGCAGGACACCCACGTCGCCGGGTACGTGCAGGAGGCCAAGAAGGGCCTCGTCATCGCCGTCAACAAGTGGGACTTGCTGGAGAAGGACAACTTCACGGCGAACGAGTACACCACGATGATTCGGCGCGATCTGAACTTCGTGGACTGGGCGCCGTTGGTGTTCATCTCGGCCATGACCGGCCAGCGCGCCCCGCGCGTGCTGGAGCTGGCCGACGCGGTCCAGGCCGAGCGCGACAAGCGGGTCACCACCCCCAAGCTGATCGAGATGGTCCGCGAGGCCGTCGTGCGCCACCCGCGCTCTGAGGGCGGGCGGCAGCTAAAGATCTTCTATGCGACCCAGGCCGACGTGCGCCCGCCGACGTTCGTCTTCTTCGTCAACGATCCGAAGCTGATGCACTTCACGTATCAGCGCTACCTCGAAAACCAGATCCGGCAGGCATTCGGCTTCGAGGGCACGGCGATCCGGATGATCTTCCGGGGGCGCGACGAGAAGAACTGACCGTCAGACGCGGGACCGGCGAACGGTGGCCCGGCGCTCAGGCGGGCAGTGGCCCGGCGCTCGGGCGAACAGCGGTCAGGCGAACAGTGGCCCGGCCAGGTACCAGACGCCGTCGCGCTCGACCACTGGGGCCGTTGAGGTGCTGCTCCATCGGTCGCCGGCGATCGTCGTGACGTCGGCGGTCACGGTGACCCAGGCGGCCGGAAGGACTCGGCCGGTCAGGCGGTCCCACACTGACGGGCGGCCGAGCACCAGCGCGCCGATGGCGTAGCGGTTGCGCTGCTGCAGCGTGACGCGCTCGCGCAGCGCCTCACGCGCGGCCGGGTCGATCAGGCCCAGCGCGCCGTCGACGTCGCCGCGCTCGACGGCAGCGAGGTAGGCCCGGGCCGGCCCTTCCGGCCCGCGCTGGCGCGCCTCCAGCACCGGCCCGGCCAGTGCCACGATCCCGGCAATCACGAGCAGCGCCAGACCAGCCCACGCTGAGATCCGCTCTTGCATGTCCCGTATATCGTGCGGGCGTGCACAGGATGGCGTCAAACTCCCAGGAATCGCCTCCGATTTGTAAAAAGTTTGTCAAAGGGCTTGCCTTGACTGGGAAGGCGCGGCAGAATGTCCGCGCAGGCGCCATTGGCACACGATGGCCCGGTTGAGGCCACCGTCGCAAGGTTGTGTCCGCGTCGTGTGCCGACGCCGGATCGCTGGAGCACTCGATGGGTCTTACCCGGCTCGCGATCAATCGGCCGCTCGCGATTCTGATGCTGCTCCTGGGCCTTGTGCTCATGGGCGCCGTCTCGTACACGAGGATGAAAGTTGACCGCTTCCCGGCGATCAGCTTCCCGGCTGTGTTCGTCTCGATCCAGTATGCCGGCGCTGCGCCCACCGACATCGAGGAGCTGATCGCCAAGCCCGTCGAGAACGCCGTCTCCGGCCTCCCGGGCATCGAGAGCATCACCTCGACCTCGAACGAGGGCTCCGTCAGCCTCAACATTCGGTTCGTCGAGGGCACCGAGACCAACCAGGCGGCGATGGACGTCGAACGTCGCATCTCCTCGATTCGCCGCCGGCTGCCCGAGGCGATGGATGCGCCCCAGGTCACGAAGGCCGATCAGAACGCCTTCCCGATCATGAACATCGCGGTGTCGAGCAACAGGCCGCTCAACGAGTTGTTCGACCTTGCCAACGACACCATCCTGCCGAGACTCCAGTCGGTGGACGGCGTCGCCGACGTGCAGTTGCTCGGCGGCCTGCAGCGCGAGATCCAGGTCAAGATCGATCCGAACAAGCTGCGCGCCTACGGCGTCGCCCTCTCGACGGTCCAGACGGCGCTTCAGCGTGAGAACGTCAGTACGCCCAGTGGTCGTGTCACCGAGGGCGCAGGCTCCGAGAGCGTTCGCGCGCTGGCGTCCGTCAAGACCGTCGAAGAGCTGAAGAACCTCGTCATCGTCGGGCCGGGCGCAACGGGCATTCAGACGGTCGGCACCGGCGCGAACGCCCAGGCCGCCGCCGTGACTGGCCGCGTCATCCGCGTGCAGGACATCGGCGAGGTGGTGGACACCACCCGCGAGGTCACGCGCCTCCAGCGCTTCAACGGCGCGGACGCGGTCGGCTTCTCGATCGTCAAGCAGGCCGACGCGAACAGCATCCAGGTGGCCGACAACGTCAAGAACGCGATCACGACGCTGCAGCGAGCGCTGCCTCGCGATGTGCGAATGACGATCACCAGCGACACGTCGATCTTCACCCGCCGCTCGATTGACGCCGTCATCTTCGACCTGAATCTCGCGGTGGTGTTGACGGGCATCGTCCTGCTGCTGTTCCTGCACACCTGGCGCAACACGTTCATCGTGCTGCTGGCGATCCCCACGTCGCTGATCTCGACGTTCCTGGTGATGTTCGTGATGGGCTTCAGCCTGAACATCATCACGTTGTTAGCCCTGGCCTTGACCATCGGTATCCTCGTGGACGACTCGATCGTTGTCATCGAGAACATCTCGCGCCATCTCGAGGAAGGTCAGGAACCACGCACGGCGGCCCTGCGCGGACGGAGCGAGATCGGGCTGGCGGCCATCTCGATCACCCTGGTCGACGTGATCGTGTTCCTGCCCGTCAGCTTCATGACGGGGAACATCGGCCGGCTCTTCAAGGAGTTCGGTATCACCATCGCCGCGGCGACGCTCTTCTCGCTGCTGGTCTCCTTCACGCTGACGCCGATGCTGGCCTCGCGCTGGCTCCAGCCCGGACACGAGCGCCGTGGTCCGCTGGCGCGGTTCGGAGTGTTCTGGGACCGTGGCTACGACCGCCTGGCGGCCGGGTACCGCTGGCTGCTGGCACGCGCGCTCAAGGTCCGCTGGCTGGTGGTGGCGGCCAGCTTCCTGATCCTGTTCGGCTCGTACATGATGCTCAGGACGAACATGATCGGCTCGGAGTACGCGCCGCCCGAGGATGACGGCAACTTCCAGGTCAGCATCACCATGCCCCCTGGCACGTCGTTGGCGGGCACGGACACGGTCGTTCGGCGCGTCGAGGCCGGGCTGAAGAACATCCCCGAGGTCGAGAACGTCTTCACGACGGTCGGTGGTGGCGGCGGCTTCGGCGGTGGCGGCGGCACCCGCTCGGGCAGTATCGCCGTGCAGTTGAAAGACAAGCATCACCGCGAGCGCTCCGTCTTCCAGGTGCTCACCGATGTTCGCCGTATTGGCCGATCTGTGCCTGAGGCACAGGTCTCGGCGCGCGTCCAGAGCCCGCTGGCTGGTGGCGGCGGCAGCGGTGTGAACATCCGCATCGCCGGCGAGGATCTGGGGAAGCTCAGCGAGATCGCCACCCAGATCGAGACCATCGTGCGAGAGACCGAGGGCGCCGTCGACGCCAACAACAACGCCCAGCAACGCGATCCTGAGGTCCGCGCCGTCCTCGACCGCGAGCGGCTGGCCGACCTGCGCCTCAACGCTACGCAGGTTTCAGACGCCATGCGGACGATGGTCGGCGGCATTGTGGTGACCCAGCTGCGGCCGGACGTTGGGAATCAGGTCGATATTCGCCTGATCGCCAACGACGCGACGCGCGCCAATCCTGGCCAACTTGGTCAGTTGCCGCTGGTGGTGGATGCCACTACGACCGTCCGGCTGGATCAGGTGGCCCTCATCGCGAAGGATGCTGGCCCGGCCCGTATTCAGCGGACCGACCGCCAGCGCGTGGTCGAGGTGAACGCGAGCGTCAGCGGACGCTCACTCGGCGACGTGGCGCGCGACGTCCGCGCCCAGACCGACAGGCTGCCGCTGCCCGAAGGGTATCGCGTCACGTTCGCCGGGCAGGTGCAGCAGCTTGAGACGGCGTTCCTGACGCTGATCTCGGCGCTGGCGCTGTCCGTCGTGCTGGTCTACATGCTGATGGTCGCCCTCTACGAGTCCTGGCTGACGCCGTTCGCGATCATGTTCAGCCTCCCAGTGGCACTGGTCGGTGCGTTCCTGGGCCTCTACCTGACGGGCAACACCTTCAACATCTTCTCGCTCATCGGCATGATCATGTTGATGGGGCTTGTCGGGAAGAACGCCATCCTGCTGATCGACTTCTGTGTCAACCTGCGCCGCGATGGCATGGAGCGCACCGAAGCGATCCTCGAATCGGGCTACATCCGCCTCCGCCCGATTCTGATGACGACCTCGACGGTCATCTTCGCCATGCTCCCACTGGCCATGAAGCTGGAGGAGGGCGGCGAGTCGCGCGCGCCGCTGGCGGTGGTCATCATCGGCGGCGTGATCAGCTCGACCATGCTGACGCTGGTGCTGGTGCCCTCGGTGTACACCATCCTTGACGACGCCAAGGATGCCGTGGGTGCGCTGACCGGGCGGCTGCGACGGGGCCGACCGGCAAGCGCCGAGGGGCATAGCCTTCCGGCCGTCCCGACGATGACGGCGTCGGTGGCGACCCCACCGCCGGTGCGCGGCGGCTCCGAAGACTGACCGTCTCCCCCCGAATGTTGGGACGGGCGGCTGCTGATGCAGCCGCCCGTTCTGTTGTTCTCAAGCGTGGCGGAATGGTCATCCCGATGGCCGTCCGCTATCCTCTCCCCGATGTGCGGGATGGCTCGTGCGATTGATACGAGCCATCCGGAGGCAGCAGCATGTGTGACACCGCGGTCGCCGTCGGCGCGGCGACGGCGCACGGCACGGTCGTCTTCGCGAAGAACAGCGACCGTCACCCCAACGAGTGCCAGCCACTGTTCCGCGCGCCACGCGCCCAGCACGCGGCAGGAACCACGCTGCGGTGCCAGTACATCCAGATCCCGCAGGTCACGGAAACGTGGGAGGTCGTCGGGGGCCGCCCGTGGTGGCTCTGGGGCTTTGAAACAGGCGTCAACGAGTGGGGCGTCGCCATCGGCAACGAGGCCGTCATGTCGAAGCTGCCGTTTGCCGAGACCGGCCTGCTCGGCATGGATCTGGTGCGGCTCGGCCTGGAGCGCGGCACGACGGCCTACGAGGCGATGCACGTCATCGTCGAGCTGCTCGAAGCGCACGGCCAGGGCGGCTCAGCGGAGGTCAACGGCAGGCGCTACTACCACAACGCCTTCATCATCGCGGACCCACGTGAGGCCTGGGTGCTGGAGACGGCCGGCCGCTTCTGGGCCGCCGAGCGGGTCACGGGCGCGCGGGCGATCTCCAACGTCTACAGTATCGAGACCCACTGGGACGAGGCGTCGTCTGACCTCGTCGAGTACGCGCTGGCCCAGGGCTGGTGGCGCGCGGATGTGCCGTTCAACTTCGCCAGGGCCTACGGCGATTACAGCGTCGAGATCGCGCCGCGCTGCTTCCGCTTCCAGCGAGCCACCGATCTCCTGGGGAAGCAGGGCGGGCAGGTCACGGTCCAGTCGATGATGGCGCACCTGCGCGACCACTACGACGATACGTTCATGGCCCCGCGCTGGTCGCCGCAGGAGCTGTGCTTCTCCTCGATCTGCATGCACAGCTCGGCGCAGTACAACGGCGAGACGGCCTCTGGCTTCGTGGCCGAGCTGCGCGCCGAGGACGGACCACTGCGGTCCCAGGTCTGGCATGCATTCACCTCGCCCTGCCTGAGCGCCTTTCACCCGGTCTACCTGGACGGCGTCGGCCTGCCGTCCGAGCTGGACGCCGGCGGCGGGCAGTACGACCCGGCCTCGGCGTGGTGGCGGTTCGAGCGGCTCCAGCGCATGGTGGACGGGCACCCGGCCCTCGCCCCGACGCTGCAGGCCTCGTACCGGGGGCTGGAAGCCGCGTGGCTGGCCGAAGCGCCGACCGTCGAGGCCACGGCTCGCCAGCACGCCGCCGACGACGACCTGGACGCGGCGCGGACGGTCCTGCGCCAGTTCGTGGACCGCACGCTTGAGGAGCTGGACGCGGCAGTCGCCGCCGCCGATGTCCAGCTCGAAGCCGCCGCGCGACTGGCCGAGCCGCCCATCGTGCTGCAGCCGGCCCATCGCGCGGCCATCAACCAGGCGGCCGGCCTGCACGAGCTGGTTCGCGAGACGCCGGCCGCCGTACCCGCCACCTGACCGCTGCGCGGACGCGGACGGCTGCTGTCGACGGCCCACTGTTGCTGAGCTGAACGTTACGAGACTGACATCGCTGGATCGCGATCTCGGAGGGGAGATTCGTGGATCATCGCACTCGCTTCGTCTTTTCTGGTCCTGGCTCGTGGCCGCTGGAGCAAGCCATCGACCAGGGGGCTGCGCTCGGCTTCTCCCGCGTGGACTTCAACGCCGACAACCCGGCCAACTATCCGGGCACGTTCACCCCTGAGCGGGTCCGGCAGGTGCGGGCGCTGGCGGCGCAGCATGGGATCACGCTCGGGATTCACACGCTCTCGGCGGTCAACATGGCCGAGATCACGCCGGTCATGGCCGCGGCCGCCGACGCCTACGTCCGCGAGAACGTCGAGCTGGCGGCAGCGCTCGGCGCGACGCACCTGGTCGTGCACGGCGGGTTCCACTTCTCGTCCGATGTGGATGCTCGCTTCGCCGCCGCCATCGCGCGGCTGAAGCTGGCCGTACAGCTGGCCGAGGCGCACGCTGTCGAGCTGCACTTCGAGAACCACAACGCCGAGCCTGAGCATGCCGAGATCCGCTACATCCCACACACCGTGGCCGAGATGCGCCGGATGCTCGACGGCATCGCCGCGCCGTCGCCGCGGTGGGCCTGCAACGTCGGCCATGCGATGCTGGTGCCTGACGGCTTCGAGGGCTTCCTGACGGCGTTCGGCGCAGACCGCATCGGGCACGTCCGCCTGCACGATACGAACGGCCTCTGGGAGGAGCACTTCCGGCCCGGCGAGGGCGGCGGTATCGTCGACTTCCGTCACGTCTTCACGATGCTGACGCGAGCCGGCTACCGTGGTCCCTTCAGCATCGACTTCGGGCGGCCGGAAGAGAAGGCCCACTGGCGCGACGTCTGGTCGGCCATGCTGGCCGAGATCGGGTAGGAGGGTCGAGCGTGGCGCAGCGGTACGACACCATCGTCATCGGCGTCGGCGGGATGGGCAGCGCCGCCGTCTACCAGCTTGCGAAGCGCGGCCAGCGGGTGCTCGGGCTGGAGCGTTTCGACGTCCCGCACACGATGGGCTCATCCCACGGGATCACCCGCATCATCCGGCTGGCCTACTACGAGGATCCGTCCTACGTGCCGCTGCTGCGCCGGGCCTACGAGCTGTGGCGCGAGCTGGAATCGGGCGTGGGCGAGCAGTTGCTGCACATCACCGGATCCATCGACGCCGGCCCGGCCGACAGCCAGTGCTTTGAAGGCTCGCTGACCTCCTGTCGGGAGCACCGGCTGCCGCACGAAGTGCTCAGCGGCGCCGAGATCAACCGGCGATTCCCGGCCTACCGCCTGCCGGCTGACCATCAAGCGGTGCTGCAGCCCGACGGCGGCTACCTCCTCTCCGAGCGCTGCATCGTGGCCCACGTGACGGCAGCGCAGGCGCTCGGTGCGGAGGTTCATGCCCGCGAGCGCGTCCAGGGTTGGGAGCCGCGCCCGGACGGCATTCGCGTGAGCACAGACCGTGCCGTCTACGAGTCAGACAAACTGATCGTGTCGGCGGGCGCATGGGTCGGCGAGATGGTCCCCCGCCTCAAGCCGCTGACCACGCCCGAGCGCCAGGTGTTGGCGTGGCTCCAGCCGTCTGAGCCGGCCCTCTTCGAGCCAGCACGCTTCCCCGTCTTCAATCTCCAAGTGGACGAGGGGCGCTACTACGGCTTTCCCATCGAGTCGGTGCCGGGCTTCAAGTTCGGCCGCTACCACCATCTCGCCGAGGCCGTCGATCCTGAGACGATCGACCGCGAGCCGACCCCCGAGGACGAGGCGATCCTCCGCCAGTTTGCCGAGCGCTACTTCCCCGCTGGCACCGGCCCGACGATGGCGCTGCGAGCCTGCATGTTCACCAACGCGCCCGACGAGCACTTCATCCTCGATCTGCACCCCGACGACGACCGGGTGGTGGTGGCGTCGCCGTGCTCGGGCCACGGCTTCAAGTTCTGCAGCGTCGTGGGGGAGATCACGGCGGACCTTGCAGAGACCGGTGAGACGCGCCACAACATCGAGCTGTTCCGCCTGAGCCGGTTCGCATCGTAGGGGGCCATCGGTTGTGACATGCCGGGCTACATCACCGCCCACGCGTTCCCCGTCATCCCGGGCGAAGCGACCCATTTGACAAGCTCAAGGCAGACTCATTCGACAAGCTCAGGGCAAGCCTGACAACCCCCTACCTCGTCATCCCGAGCGAAGCGACGAAGGAGCGAAGTCGAGGGATCTTCCCCGGCGAACCGTCTACACCCGTGAGGAAGATCCCTCCATTTCGCTCGTTCCGCGCTTCGGTCGGGATGACGGGCGGGTGGACCCGTTCCGCGCTTCAGCCGGAATGACGGGCGGGTGGGCTCGTTCCTCGCTTCAGTCGGGATGACGATGGGCACCGCGCGACCCGGCTACTGACGCCTGACGAGGCAGTCGGACGCGATCTGGCGTCAGGGGAAGGCTGCAGCCAGCCTCGGGAAGCGGCGAGGCAGATCGTTCTCCTCCCAGGGCTGCCCGGCCGGCTCCGCCGGGTCGCCGACGCTCGACGACGGCAGCGGCTTGCCAGTCTCCACCTCGTAGGCGTCGGCAGCCGCGTACAGCATCGACTCAGCCTCGACATCCGGCTCGGCGCGCTCGGCCAATGATTCAGGATCGGCCAGCGCCTCCTCGTACACCCGCCGCCCCTGGCTGATGAGCCAGCAGCGGAAGTACTCGAACCCGTCATCGGAACAGCCGCCGTCGATCAGGAAGGCCGCGCCCCAGAGATCCCAGCGGTACGCCTGCACCAACAGCTCGCGGAAGCGGCGGTCGAACTGAACGATCTCCCCCGCCGGCAGAGCAGACAGGAGATCGGTCAACTCGGCAGCCTGCTCGTTGGGATCGCCGCCGGCGTTCTCCCGCGACTCCTCGATCAGCTGCCAGAATGCCGCATCGTCCATCAGAGGCCGCTCATCCCGGACGGCGCTGGCGGAACCCGGACGCCTGGGGGTGCCCGCCGCCCCCCAGCCGCTTCGCGACCTCGCTGACGTCAAAGCCCGGCCGAGACCGCAGTGACCAGCGCAGGGTGCCCTCGGCGTCCTCGAACCACGCCCCGACGAACGGCGCGTCAGGATAGCGGTCGAGCATCTCCGCGCCCACGTCCGACCAGTGCGCCGTCGCGTTGACGACCGGCACGCGGTGGCCGCCGATCTCGCTCCAGCGGGCGTGCGCCACGATGCTCTTGACGGTCTGGTCGCGGAAGCGCAGGATCGCGACCCCCTCGGCCGCCAACGCCCGCATGTCGAGCTGATCCCAGACCTCGAAATCCATCGGGTAAGACCCGAGCGCCGCCGTGACCTCGCGGCTGTGCGGCAGCTCGAAGCGCCAGAGGTCGCGGTCCTGGACGTAGCCGACCAGTGGCGGCGCGGGCACGCCCGGGTGACAGTAGTCCCAGGAGAGCATCGCGCCCGACCGCTGCATGTCGAAAATCGCATACGGGAGATCGCCCAGCTCTTCACAGGCCGACTTGTGATGATCGAGAATCACCAGCTCGCGCACCCGGTCCTTCAGGGCCAGCGTCTCGGCGCGCGGGTAGACGATATCCACCATCAGCACGGATGCATCCGCCGTCAACTCAGGCGGCGCGTCGCCGTGGCTCACGGGCAGGTAACGAACGGCGTCGCCCCAGGCCTTCCAGGCGGACCATGCGCCGCCGAATCCGTCGGGGCAGTTGCCATGGTACAGAACGATGCTCGGCATGGGGGCTGGCGAGGTACGCACGGTTGACGGCGATGAAGAGCTGGCGTCAGCTGCCACTGGCACTCCATTCAGGGATGGCTGAGGGTGACCCACTGGCATATTCTGGCGGGCCGGGCGGCGAGCCAGACGTCTCGGTCCGGTGGAAGTCGGAGCCAGACGGACCGGCTGTGCCCGTGAACGAAGCCAGCGTGCCGTACGCGCGTGGCGCCCAATCTCGGTAATCGACGTCGGCGAAGACGCGGTCGCGCTCCCACAGCTCGGCGGCGAGACGCTGGCCGGCCGCATCCACGACGCCCCGTTCGGCAACGCTTGCCAGGCGGTCGAAGCGCTCCGCATGCTCGCGGAACCGTTCGTGCGCGTACTCGCCAGCCTGCCCCATCGTGATGAGGGCCGGCCAGTCGCTGGCCTGAAGCAGCAGCAGTTCGCGGGCTGCCTGCGAGAGCACGTCGTGCAGATCGCCCTCGGCGTGCGGGAATCTGGCAGCCAACGCCTGCAAGCGGGCTTCGGCTGCGTGGATCACCGCCCACATCCAGTGGGTATCGACGTTGTCCCAGGTGAAATGCCGGCCGGCCATGCCCCACGAACTCTCGGGCAACGCAATCGACTCGGTCGGGGGGTGCTGCTCGGCGTATCCGCCAGCGGTGACCAGATCGACGGTCTCGCTGCGCGCCAGCCGCGCGAGCACCTCGCCAAGCCAGCGGACGCCCTCGAACCACCACGTCCCGAAGAGCGCCGCATCGACCATCGCCACGACGATACCTTGCTCGCCGGTCCGCTCGTAGTACTCGCGGAGGGTGTCCTCGACCACGCGCGCGAAGTGATCCGCGTGCAGGCTGATCTTGCCCTCGGCCCAGTCCGGATGGTACCAGTCGCGCGCGGCAAGGTCGATCTTGGTGCCGGTCACCCTCCAGTAGCGCAGACCGGAGATGCCGTCGCGCCGGTTCGCTTCGCGGTAGTCGAAGTCGCCGGGGTAGCCGTGCGCCGTCGACCAGATCTGCAGGCCCGAGCGGGTGTTCCGCGCCAGGACGGTCAGGCCGGACTCGCCGACCCCGTACGGGCGGAACGTCGAGCGGTCGGTGGCCGGGGATGACGCGGCCAGCGGCACCTGATACCGCTTCGGCACGCTCGGGTACGGCCCGACCACGTCGTTCATGGCCTTGCCGACCGGCCGCCCGCCCACCACGGCGTGCGTCTCGGCAAAGAACAGCGAGAACCCGAACTGCGACAACAGGTGCTCAAGGCCCGGCCGCACCGCGCCGTCTGGACCGCCCGTGGCCGGCCGGTAGCCGCACTCCGGCAGCCAGACCGTACGCGGCTCGCGGCGGAAGTCGCGGCGGTACGAACGGACGGCTGTCGCCAGTTGTGCATAGACGGAGGAGTCCCGCGAGAGCAGCGGCAGGTACGCGTGGGTGGCCGCCGTGGTCGCAAGCTCCAGGTGGCCGCTGTCCTGCAACCGCCGTGCAGCGCCGATCAGGTCGCGGTTGAAGCGCCCACGGAAGACCGCGAGCGTGCGGTTGTAGAAGTCCTCGTACCAGTGCGCGAGGTAGCGGGCGTGCAGGTCGCCGGCCCGGTCGAACCGCGTCACGTCGTGGGCGGCCCGCTCGGCACGTTCGAGCACGTACCCCTCGAACCGCTGCGCGACCTGAGGATCTGCAAGCTGCTCGGCCAGGATCGGTGAGATACTCAGCGTCAGACGGGCCGGCACCTCGTGTTCGGCCAGGTCCGAAAGCGTCGAGAAGAGCGGCAGGTACGTCTCGGCAAGCGCCTGGTGGAGCCAGAATTCGCCGTGCAGCCAACGGCCCGTCTGCCGAACATACGGCAAATGGCCCTGCAAAACGAAGGAACAGGCGCCGTACTTCACGAACTCCCCTCGCTCAGCACCAGTCTGCAGGTGATGGTACAACGTTGGTGAGGCTGTACGTCTTCTGGTGAGCTATCGGACGACGCTCTCATTGCAACAAGCATGCCGTTCGGTGAGCGAACATGACCGGCCGGCCAGGACCGGTCATCCAGGTTACGGATCGTTCCGCTGGGCGAGGTGCGCGCGGATGTGCGGCTCGGCCATCAAGAGCGCGAGCGCTGACTGGGCATCGTCGATGCGTCCATCACGCGCCCGCGCGAACGCATCGTCAGGGTCGAGCAGCACCCGCTCGATCAGCTCCATCGGCTCAAGGGCCGGGTCAACCAGCTCCACGTCGAGGCCCAGGAACGCATGGTGACGTGACGAGAGGCTGCCGGCGCAGGCGTAGTACGAGCCAAGCGGCACCAGCCGCCCGCCGACGCCGCCGACCTCTTCACGCAGCTCGCGCTCGGCCGCCGCGATGGGCGGCTCGCCGGCCGCGATCATGCCGCCGACGACCTCCCAGGTCCAGGCGCGGGCCGGCAGCCGGAACTGCCGGATCACCACGACCTTCCCATCCGTCGTCAGCGGCACTACGAAGGCGGCGTCGGTCGTCTCCAGGTAGGTGTAGACGATCTCGTCGCCGGTGTGCAGGCGCACCTGATCCTGGCGCACATGACGCCAGGGCGATTTGAGGAGGTACTCGGTGCCGAGTACCTCCCACGGGTGCGCCCGCTCGTGCTCGCGGGCCAACGCTACTCGGACGCCAGCTTGCGAAGCACCATCGGCAGGATGCCGCCGTGCCGGTAGTACTCCCACTCAATCGGGGCGTCCACACGCGCCAGCACCTTGAAGGTGAAGGTCGAGCCGTCCTCGCGAGTGACCTCGACCGGCAGGATCTGGCGCGGCTTGATCCCCGCCGCGATGCCCCGGATGGTGTACGTCTCCGCGCCGGTCAGCCCGAGCGACTCGCGTCCCTCGCCGTCCATGAACTGGAACGGCAGGATGCCCATCATCAGCAGGTTGCTGCGGTGGATGCGCTCGTAGCTCTCGGCGATGACCGCCTTGACGCCCAGGAGCTTCGGCCCTTTGGCGGCCCAGTCGCGCGAGCTGCCCGTGCCGTACTCCTTACCAGCGATGACGATCAGCGGGATGTCGTTCGCCTGGTACAGCTCCGACGCCTCGAAGACCGACATCGACTTGCCGCTCGGCAGGTGCTTGGTCCAGGAGCCTTCCTGGCCGGGGACCAGCTCGTTCCGCAGGCGGATGTTGCCGAACGTGCCGCGAACCATGACCTCATGGTTGCCGCGCCGCGCGCCGTAGCTGTTGAACTCGGCCGGCTCGACGCCAAGCTCGGTCAGCAACCAGCCGGCTGCGCTCTTGGTCGAGATCGACCCGGCCGGCGAGATGTGGTCGGTCGTCACCGAGTCCGCGAGCTTCAGCAGGACGTGCGCGCCCTCGACATCGACTGGCGGGGCCGGCGTCGGCGCCATGTTGCGGAAGTACGGCGGCTCCTGGACGTACGTGGAATGCACATTCCAGTCGTACAGGTCGCCCGTGGGGACTGGCAACTGCTGCCACGCATCGTCGCCCTCGAAGACGCTGGCGTAGTTCTTGGCGAAGACCTCGGGCGTGACCGCCTCCTGCACCGTCTGGCGGACCTCGTCCTGGCTCGGCCAGATGTCGCGCAGGTAGACCGGGCTGTCGGTCGGGTCCGTCCCAATCGGCTCGTTGACGAGGTCGATGTCCACGGTGCCAGCCAGCGAGTAGGCCACCACCAGCGGCGGCGATGCCAGGAAGGACGCCCGCACCTGGGCGTGGACGCGGCCCTCAAAGTTGCGGTTGCCGCTCAGGACCGCCGCGACGATCAGGTTGTGCTCGTCCACGGCGTCGGCCACGGCGGGGATCAGCGGGCCGCTGTTGCCGATGCAGGTGGTGCAGCCGTAGCCGACCGTCTGGAAGCCCAGCGCGTCCAGGTACGGTTCGAGGCCGGCCCCCTTCATGTAGTCGGTCACGGCCCGCGAACCCGGCGCAAGGCTGGTCTTGACCCACGGCTTCGGCCGCAGGCCACGCTCGACGGCCTTCTTGGCGAGCAGGCCAGCCGCCAGCATCACGGACGGGTTCGAGGTGTTGGTGCAGGAGGTGATCGCCGCGATGACCACCGAGCCGTGATCGACGGTGACCGTCTCGGAGGCGCTGACCGGGACGGCGACCGGGTCGGGAGTCAGGTCGGCGTTGTCCGGCGAAGCCGGCTGGCCGACGGACGCCTTGTCAGGCGCGGAGGGCGACGCCTGGGCCGGCAGCGGGTCCGAGGCCGGGAAGGTATCGGCCACGGCGGCCGTCGAGGCCGCCTCTTTCTTCGACGCGCCGTTGCCGAGCTGGCTCTCGTACGCCTGGTGGAACGCCTTGCCCACGTCCGCCAGCACCACACGATCCTGCGGCCGGCGTGGCCCCGCGAGGCTCGGCTCGACGGTGGCGAGGTCAAGCTCCAGCAGATCGTCGTAGACCGGGTCCGGGGTGGCGTCGGTGCGGAAGAGGCCCTGCTCCTTCGTGTACCGCTCGACGAGGTCGATGACCTCTTCCGAACGGCCGGTCGTCCGCAGGAACGCCAGCGTGGCCGCATCGACCGGGAAGTAGCCCGCCGTCGCGCCGTACTCGGGGGCCATGTTGCCGATGGTGGCGCGATCCGCGACCGGCAGCCGGCCCAGGCCCGGGCCGCAGTACTCGACGAACCGGCCGACCACGCCGTGCTTGCGGAGCATCTGGGTGAGGGTCAACACCAGGTCCGTCGCCGTCGCGCCCTCCGGCAGCTCGCCGAACAGGCGGACGCCGACGACCTCCGGCACCAGCATGTAGAGCGGCTGGCCCAGCATCGCGCCCTCGGCCTCGATGCCGCCGACGCCCCAGCCCAGCACGCCAAGCCCGTTGACCATCGTCGTGTGGGAGTCGGTGCCGACGAGCGTGTCGGGGAACGCCACCACCTCGCCGTCGATGGAGCGCGACTGCACGACCTTCGACAGGAATTCCAGGTTCACCTGGTGGCAGATGCCCGTGCCGGGCGGCACGACGGTCATGCCGTCGAACGCCTGCTGCGCCCAGCGCAGGAGCTGATACCGCTCCTGGTTGCGCTCGTACTCTTTGGCAACGTTGCCCGCGTAAGCGAGGCTGGAGCCGAACAGATCGACCTGCACCGAGTGGTCAATCACGAGATCGGCGGGAATCAGCGGGTTGACCTTCTGCGGATCGCCGCCGAGCCGCGCCATCGCCGAACGCATCGCGGCGATGTCCACGACGGCCGGGACACCGGTGTAGTCCTGCATCAGCACGCGGGCCGGCAGGAACGGCAATTCGGCCGACTTGTCGCCCTTCGGCTTCCAGGAGGCCAGCGTCTCGACGTGGGACGCCTCGAACGGCTCCTGGCCGGCGTAGCGCAAGACGTTTTCGAGCAGGATCTTGACGACGTGCGGCATCCGCTCGACGTCGCCCAGCCCCGAGAGCGCCGACAGCCGGTACATGGTGACCGAGCCACTGGCCGTTTTCAGCGAATCACGCGCGCCAAACGCGTCGGCTCTTGCCATAGGAGTGTGTCCCCCTCGTCATCCGGTGCAGAAGGTCCTGCATGGTGGAGTCTGCGTCGTGGGGTCTGCGAGCGAGCGCCGGTGCCTCGCCTGGGACACTCGATGGCTGGTCCCATCAAGCCGGCTGTTCCTGCCGTCATCTCGCGGCCCGTCATTCGGACGAATCTTACTACAGCCCACAGGGGCGGCAATCCGGTCGGCCAGGGGTGGCGATCGAGTCGGCTGGGTGCGAGCTATGGGCCAGCAACGGCAGGTCGTCAGAACCGAGAAGCCCTGCCATCCGTACTAAGAAGCAGGTGGCGGTCTGCGCGGCGGGCAGCACTCGCGGATCGCACAGCCGTTTTCGGCGGCGAGCGGCAAACACCTGCCGACTACACACGAGAGGGCACCATGAAGCGCATTCGGTTCGGACTCCTGGCAGCGGGGCTGGCACTCCTGGCTGGCACGACCTTGATGACCGGCTCGCAGCCGGCCGCCGCCCAGACGGCCTCCCACGTGACCATGACGCTGAACGAGTGGTCGATCATCTCCGATCAGCCAGCCGTCCCGGCCGGCGACGTGACCATTGACGTGTCGAACATCGGCGAGGACGTCCACGAGGTCATCATCATCAAGAGCGACCTGGACATCACCGCCCTGCCGCCCTCGAAGGTGCGCGGCGAGGTGGACGAGGAGGCCATCGGCGAGTACATCGGGGGCTTCGAGGACGTGGCCCCGGCCGCGTCGATGTCCGGCACGCTCTCGCTGGCCCCGGGCCGGTACATCCTCCTCTGCAATCTGACGAACCACTACACGAAGGGCATGGTCGCGACGCTCACCGTCGACTGACCGCCACACCGACGCGGAGGCCCCCTGGGCGTGTGGGCCTCCCTGCGTTGATCGCCCCGCTCGAGGCGTGGTACCGTTCGTCCCGTCAAGGGGGTCTTGATGGGCCAGCTCGTGCATACGCTCAAGGAGCGCGGCCACCGTCTCACGCCGCAGCGGCAGCTCATTCTTGATGCCATCGAAGCCGCCGAGGGGCACGTCTCCGCCGAGTCAGTGCATGCCCAGGTCGCGGCGCAGTTCCCCCAGGTGAACATCTCGACCGTCTACCGGACGCTGGAGCTGTTGCAGACGCTCGGGCTCGTGACGCACACCCACTTTGACGACGGCATCGCGCTGTACCACCTGGCTGAGGACTCGAATCATCAGCACATGGTCTGCCGGACGTGCGGCTCCGAGCGCCAGATCGACGTGCGGGAGCTTGCGCCGCTCGACCAGCATCTGCGCGAAACGTACGGCTTCCACGCCGATCTGGCCCATTTCGCGATCATCGGTACCTGCGGCGATTGCGTCGGCAAGGCCCTGCCGACGCACACGCACTGACTGCCAGCGACCGTGCCGCGTGTCGATCCGCTCGCAGATCGGTTCTTCGAGGACTTCCCGCCCGGCCGCATCTTCGACGCCGGCCGCGTGAGCGCCGGCGAGTCGGAGATCGTCGCGTTCGCGTCGCAGTACGATCCGCAGACGTTCCACACCGATCCAGAAGCCGCGAAGGCCTCAGCGTACGGCGGCCTAATCGCCAGCGGCTGGCATACCGTGGCGCTGACGATGCGCCAGATGGTCGCTCACGTCTTCGGCGAGACGAACGGTCTCGGATCGCCGGGCATCGACGAGCTGCGTTGGCTCGCGCCAGTCCGCCCCGGTGACACGCTGGCCGTCCGCGTGACGGTGCTGGAGGCCCGGCCCTCGCGCAGCAAGCCAGATCGCGGGCTGATCCGCTTCAAGGTCGAGGCGGAGAACCAGGACGGCGTCATGGCGATGACGCTGGTGGGCCTGGGATTCATGAAGCGCCGCCCGGCATCGCGGCAAGGTGATTGCATGTTCGTTGGTGTTCCCAGAACGTCGTGAAACGCGCAGTCGGGGGTTGAAACCCCCGCCTATACTCATTCCGTCGCTACGCGACGAAGGACGAGAACAGCCGTCGTCCGGTGGGACTGGAGCGTCGCGAAGCGACTGCAGGATGGTAGGCGGGGCTTTCAAGCCCCGACCACGCTGCACGACGCGCCCAACGTGCAATCGCCCTGCGGCATAGCGGCAGCGCTCGCACTCGCGCGGATCGGCTGCTATAGTCACCAGTACAACTGAAGACGCGACCGGTACGCTGGGGGAGCGAGCAGCTGAGAGGCGGGGTCAGGCCCACCAACCCCTCGAACCTGATCTCGGGAAGCCGTGCGAAGCGCCAGACGCTTCGGAGCGGAAGACGAGCGTAGGGAATGCGACCGAAGGATGGCGACCACCGTGGTCGGGCCTTTGGCTTCGCGGTGGTCGTTCTGCGTCATGCAGAGACGGTCAGCCGCAAGCAACAGCCGCCACGGCGGGACGACGGCCCACCCGGTGTGCGTGGGGGGCTGTTCTCCCGCGCGGCTCGCCACATTCGACGCGCCCTCCCGCGCGTCGCCGCCGCCCACGCCCCCCCGCGATCCCGTTCAGCCGGGCGCGCCGCGGCGCGGACGTTCCAGCGGAGCCTGGAACCGGGGAGGGTGGCAGCGTGGCAGATGCGCGAGTGGCAGAGCCGACATCGGTCGATCAGGGCAGTTGGAAGACACGCGACTTCATCGTGGCGGCAGCCATCGCGGTGCCGCTAGGCGTGGTCTGGTCGCTCGGATGGGGATACGTGTGGTCGGCCGGCCGATCCATCCTCCCAGAGCTCGGATTCGTCCTGGATGGCTTCTACGTCGTGGCGGCCGTGATCGTCGGGTACATCGTGCGGCGGCCGGGCGCTGCGCTGCTCGGCGAGATGCTGGCATCCTCGCTGGAGATCCCACTCACGCCGTTCGGGGCCATTGTCCTGTGGCTGGGGCTGTTGCAGGGTCTCGGCGTGGAAGCCGTCTTCGCCTCAACCCGCTACCGTCGCTGGAGCCTGCCGATCCTGCTGCTGGCCGGCGCGGCGGGCGCCATCGTGCCGTACTTCGGCTACACCTACTTCACCAGCAGCGTGGCCTCGCTGGGCATCGAGATTCAGGCGCTGCGGCTCGTGCTGAAGCTGATCGGCGGGGCGATCTTCGCCGGGTTGATCGGCAAGCTCATCGCCGACGCGCTGGCGCGGACCGGGGTGCTGAACAACTTCCCCATCGCGCGAGACCGCGTCCGCGAGGTCTGAGTCGGATGGACCTCCTGCCATCTCGGGCGGCGGGCACGCTGACCCTGCCGCCCACCATGTCGTCGGTGCGCCGATGCCGCTGATCGAGGTCTGTGGTCTGACGTTCAAGTACGTCGGGCGCAAGCTGCCGACGCTGCAAGACGTCTCGCTGACGGTCCAGCGCGGCGAGTCCCTGCTGCTGCTCGGGCCGAGCGGCTGCGGCAAGAGCAGCCTGGCCCTGGCGCTCAACGGCGCGATCCCGCACGCGCTGGCTGGCGACCTCAGCGGCAGCGTCCGCATCGACGGCCGGGACACCCGCACGACGTCCATGCCCGACCTCGCTGCGCGCGTCGGGATCGTGTTTCAGGATCCCGAGGCCCAGTTCTGTATGGTCAGCGTCGAGGACGAGATCGCGTTTGGCCTGGAGAACCTCGCCGTGCCCCGTGCGGAGATGGATGCCCGCATCGACGCAGCGCTGGCGACCGTCGGCCTGCTCAACCGCCGCACCGAGCAGATCGCGCGGCTCTCCGGCGGGCAGAAGCAACGGCTGGCGCTGGCATGTGTGCTGGCCTTGAACCCCGACATCGTGGTGCTGGACGAGCCGACGGCCCAGCTTGACCCACTCGGGGCTGCCGACGTGATGGCCGTCGTCGGGCGGCTGCGAGCCGAAGGGCGGCACACGCTGGTCATCGTCGAGCACCGGCTGGATGAGGTCGTGCCGCTGGTGGACCGGGCCGTCGTGTTGGGCGCGGACGGGCGCATCGTGGCGGACGGTCGGCCGCACGCCGTGCTGGATGACCACGGCCCATCGCTCGCGGAGGCCGGTGTCTGGACGCCGCAGGTCTCAGAGCTGGCCCGCCGCCTGCGAGTTGGCGGGGTGCCGGTCGAGCCGTTCCCGATCTCCCTCCCCGAGGCCGAGGCCGCCCTCCGGCCGCACGTCGAGACGCTCGACGCCCTGACGACGACGGCGCACACGGCGAGTGCCCAGCGCATCACCAGCGCGCATCCTGCGCCGTGCCCGCTGCTCGCCGTGCGCCAGGTCAGCTACCAGTACCCACGCGCCAGCCGTCCGGTCCTGAACGGCGTCAGCCTCGCGGTCGCGCCGGGCGAGCTGGTGGCCGTCGTCGGGGCGAACGGGGCCGGCAAGAGCACGCTCGCACGGCTGATCGCCGGCATCGTGCGCCCGCCACCCGGTGCGATTCTGCTGGACGGACAGGATGCCGCGCGCCTCGCGCACCGCGACGTGGCAACGTTCGTCGGGTACGTCTTCCAGTATCCGGAGCACCAGTTCGTCGGGCAGACGGTCCTGGACGACGTGGCCTACGGGCTGCGCCATGCCGGCGTCCCCGAATCCGAGGCGCTGGACCGCAGCCGCGCCATGCTGGCCGACTTCGGCCTGCTGGCGCTCGGGCCGGCCCACCCGTTCAGCCTGAGCCACGGCGAGCAGCGCCGGCTCAGCGTCGCCTCGATGCTGGTCCTCGGGCAGCGGCTGCTGCTGCTCGACGAGCCGACATTCGGGCAGGATCAGAAGAACGCCACGATGCTGCTCGACAAGCTCGAAGCGCTGGCGGCCGAGCAGCGCGGCGTGGTGGCCATCACCCACGACATGCGCCTGGTGTCCGAGCACGCCCAGCGCGTCGTGGTCATCGGGGACGGCACGGTCCTGTTCGACGGCCGGCCCGCCGATCTCTTCTCCGACCGGGCGCTGCTCGCCGCCGCGCATCTGCTGCCGCCGCCGCTCTGGGAGCTGAGCCAGCGCCTGGGGCTGCGCCAGTCGCTCCCACGCCTGGACCGGCTGTCGGTGGCGAGCGTGGCCACCGCGCTCGCCGAGCAGCCCGGCCGCCGGCCAGAGGCGCACGCAGGACGGCCGTCCGCATGAGGCAGTTTGTCTGGCATGAGGCTGATTCGCCCCTCCACCGGCTGAATCCGCTGACCAAGCTCGCCCTGGCTCTGCCGATGGCCGCCGTCGTCACCCTGTTCAACGAACCGCTGACGCCGTTGCTGCTCGGGGTCGTGGCAGCCCTGACCACCCGGACGCTCGGACGGGTGCCGTGGCCCAACATCCTCCGACCGCTCGCCCTGGCGCTGCTGCTCGGCTTCGGGCTGTTCTGGTCGAGCGTCGTGTTCTACGCCGGGCCGGGCGCGGACGGTCCGTCGCTTGTGCCCGGCCCGGTCTCGATCGCGCCGGCCAGTCTGCTGTTCGGCCTGACGGTCGTCTGTCGGCTCCTGGCGATCTTCGCCACGTCGATGCTGTTCGTGCTCACCACCAACCCCATCGATCTCGTGGCGGCGCTCATTCAGCAGGCCCGGCTGCCGGTCCGGGTCGGCTACGCCGTGTTCGCCGCCTACCGCTTCGTGCCGCTCGTCCACGAAGAGCTGGAGAACATCCAGGCGGCCCACCACGTTCGGGGCGGCGCCGGCGGGCGCGGCCCCCTGGCCCGGCTCCGGCGCATGTTCGGGTTCGCCATCCCGTTGCTGGCGATCTCCGTGCGGCGGGCCGAGCGGGTCGCCCTGGCGATGGACGCGCGGGGCTTCGGCGGCCACCGGCACCGGACCTACTATCGCCAGACGCACTGGACGTCGGCCGACCTCTGGTTTCTGCTCGGGGCAGCGCTCACCTGCACAGTGACCATACTCGCCGTTCGCCAGCTCGCAGCCTGAGTCACCATGTCACCAACGTCACCGCATGTCGCCCATGGAGAACCTGTGATGACCACCACCCCCGATGCACCCGCCAGCGTCGCGCTGACCCCACAGCTCTGGGCCAGTGCCGCCCCGATCTACGAGCGCATCCTGGAGCATCCGTTCCTGCAAGGCCTGACAAGTGGATCGCTGCCGGAGGAGCGCTTTCAGTTTTACGTCAAGCAGGATTCGCTCTACCTGCGGGAGTACGCGCGCTGTCTGGCCCTGGCCTCAGCCCGCGCCTCGTCCTCCTACTGGTGCGAGATGTTCGCGGCACACGCGCAGTCGGCCCTGAACGTCGAGCGCTCGCTGCACGAGGGGTACTTCGCGGCGTGGGGCCTCTC
Source organism: Chloroflexota bacterium (assembly GCA_020850535.1). Taxonomy (NCBI): domain Bacteria; kingdom Bacillati; phylum Chloroflexota; species Chloroflexota bacterium. The sequence goes on along the minus strand of JADZEM010000059.1, from coordinate 18,380 downwards.
CCCGGCCGAGATCGAGGCGACGCCCGCCACGCCGACCACGACGGCGTACACCTCGTACCTGCTGCGCGTCGCTGGGACCGGCACGTTCGAGGAGCTGCTCGGGGCGATCTTGCCGTGCTACTGGATCTACTGGGAGGTCGGGAAGACGCTGATCGCGCACGGCTCCCCGAACCCCGTCTACCAGCGGTGGATCGACGCCTACGCCTCAGAACAGTTCGCGGCGGCGGTGCAACGCGTGCTGGACGCCGTGAACCACTCAACCGCGGACCTGCCCGAGAGCCGTCTCACGCCGATCCGCCGCCACTACCTCACCGCCAGCCGCTACGAGTGGATGTTCTGGGACGCCGCCTATCGCCTGGAGACGTGGCCCGTCTGACGGGCCACCCTCAACCTATGACAGCGCGGATCCCTCGACGGACGCGAGCATCCGGTCCACCGCGTCGGCGGGGGCGGATCGCGGCCGAACTTCGACCATCCCGTTCTCGATGCGCGTCTGGAAGCGCGACTGCGGGTAGGCCGCCGGCCCCTGGTCAACCGATCCATCGCGGATGTCGAACCGCGACTGGTGCCACGGGCACTCCAGACACCACTCGTCGACCAGCCGTCCCTCGGCCAGCGGAGCGCCCAGGTGCGAGCACTGGCCGTTCAGCGCGAAGACCTCGCGCCCCTTCTTCACCAGCACCAGGGGCACCGGGGTGTCGAAGAGTGAGACCTCGGCGGCCGTTGGGATGCCCTCGCGCAGCTCGCTGGCCGCGATCACGGGGATGAAGTCGCTCGGCGGCTGGGAGGTCTGCTCGACCTCCGGACTCCAGGCGTTCCGATTGACCCCCTGTCCCAGCGAGTACGACAACTCGCCGCCGAGGTAGCCGCTCGCGCTGACCAGCCCCATGCCGACGGTCGAGAGGGCCATGCCGATGCCTCGCCGGCCACCCCGGCGGGCCATCCAGGACAGCCCGTAGCAGGCGAGGGCCGCGCCGTTGAGCGCCGCGTGGCTCAGGCCGAGCCGACGAGGCTTCCCCTCGGTGTAGGACCAGTCCGCGAACCCGGCGGCGGCAGCCGGCAGCGACGCCAGGATGCCGAAGCCAATGGCCGTATCGGCCCCGCGTTTTGACCCCACCATGTCCAACACGCCGGCAGTCGTCCAGGCACCGATAGGCGCAGCCACCAGCATCGGGTGCAGCGCGTGCCCCAGCCAGGTGCCGTGCAGGACGTCCTTGAGCTTCGCGCCACGCTCGCCGGCCAGCTCGAAGGCCGCGGTCACCGCTTGCTGCACTTGTTCCGCCAGCTCATCGGTAGTCATGCACCGACCTCCAGTTCTGTGAGCACCGCGCCATTCGGCCACCGGTATCCTGAGGGCCGCCAACGGTCCCTGGCGTCGTCCTGTAGGCAAGAGCAGTGCCGGACGGCGTCTACCTTTAGCTGCCGAGGAGCTACCGACGGCCCAACACTGCGAGGCGGCCATGTAGCCCAGCATCGAGATAAACTGCTCACCATGGAGCAGTTGCTCGCGGCGTCCCCTCGGCCCGCTGTGAGCTAGGGCCCGGCCACGTCGTGCAGGGCCTTTCGGACCAGATTCCGGGCGAGCACGACCTTGTAGCCGTTGTGTTCGAGCGGGTGCGCGCCACCCAGGGCCATGTCGGCGGCACGGTTCAACACCTCGGCGCTGACAGCCTGACCCGTCAGCGCCGACTCGGCGTCATGGGCGCGCCACGGGATCGGCGCAACACCGCCCAGCACCACCCGCGCCGTTGTGATCCGCCCGCCATCGAGGGTCAGCGCCACGGCGACGCCTGCCAGCGCGAACGCCCAGACCTTCCGGTCCATCGCCTTCAGATAGGCGCTGCGGCTGCCGGCCGCCGGGGCCGGCAACTCGACGGCCAGCACCAGCTCGTCTGGCTCCACCAGCGTCTCAGTGCGGCGGTCGTCGGTCGGCTCGGCAAACAGTTCCTCCACGGAAAGGGTCCGCTCGCCGTGCGGGCCGCGCAGCCGCACCGTGGCGCCGTACGCTACCAGCGCCGCCGCCGCATCTGACGGGTGCACGGCCACGCACGGCGACTCGCCAAAGATGGCGTGGTGGCTGTTCTCGCCATCGCGGGCGTGGCACTCGTCGCCGCCCTTGAGCCAGCAGGGAAACAGGCTGCTCCGGAAGTACCAGCAACGCGGTCGCTGGAGCAAGTTGCCACCCATCGTCGCCATGTTTCGCAGCTGGGGCGTTGCCGCCTGACCCACCGCCGCGACGAGGGCCGGAAACCTCGCAGCGAGCCCAGCATGACGCTCGATCTCGCTGAGGGTCGTGAGCGCCCCGATGGCCGCGCCGCCATCGCCGCGCTCGTCGATGCCGTGCGGAATGTCGGCAACCCGCTTGATATCGACCAGCATCGACGGCGCAAACACGTCAGCCTTCATCAGCGTCAGGAGATCGGTACCGCCAGCCAGGAACCGGCGTCCGTCCTGTACGGGCAGCGCAATGGGACGCCTCCCGTTGCCATCGGCGCTCGGACTCGCGACCTGGGTCGTCGCATCGTCGATGGTCTCGGCGCGGGCGTACTCGAACGTCCGCATGACTACGCTCCTCCCTGCGCCGAGTCCCGCTCGGCGAGTGCGCGCAGCACCCGTGACCGGGTCAGGGGCGTCTCGCGGATGCGGACGCCGAGTGCATCGCAGACGGCGTTGACGATGGCCGGCGCGGTGGGGATCAACGGCGACTCACCGATGCCCTTTGCGCCGGTCGGGTTTGCCTCCGGGTCGGGCATGTCGAGCGGCACCGTGGTGACGTGCGGGATGTCGAGCACGGTGGGGACTTTGTACTCTTCGAGATTGGCGTTGAGGACGACCCCGCGCCGCTCGTCCACGATGCGCTCTTCGGTCAGTGCGAAGCCCAGCCCCTGCGTGACCGCCCCGATCACCTGACTCTCGACCATCATCGGGTTGATGATGCGGCCACAATCGTGCGCCGCCACGATCCGCAGCACCGTCACCTCGCCCGTCTCGGTATCAACCTCGACCTCGGCAGCCTGCGCCCCGAACGTGTGGATCGTCTTGCCGTCCGGGTTCGGCCCGCGCGAGCCCTGCCCCTGGATCATGTGCGGGTCGATCTTCTCCATCACGGTGGCGATGCTCAGGCCGCGGGAGGGCTGACCCTTGACGCGCACCTGTCCATGGTGAAGCTCCAGGTCGTCGGGATCGACCTCCAGCATCGGGCCGGCCGCCTTGAACAACTGGGCCTTCGCGTCGAGAGCCGCCGCCTGGATCGCCGGGCCAATCGTCGCCTGGGTCGCGCTGCCGGAGCTGACCGGCGCGTACGGTCCGTAGGCGGTGTCTCCAAGGTGGAGGCCGACCTGCTCGACCGGGATGCTCAGCTCTTCGGCCGCGATCTGGGTCAGGCCGATCCGGCTGCCGGTGCCGATGTCGTGGGTGCCCGCCACGATGTCCACGCTGCCGTCGGCGTTCAGCTTGACCCAGGCGTACCCGGGTGGATGCCCGGCCCCGCCGATCCAATCGTGCCCGGCGAACCCGACACCCCGCACCTTCGCGCCCGTGGCCCGTCGAGCGCCAGCCTTCGCCCGCGCCTGCCGCGCCTGCTTCTGCCAGCCAAACGCCTCGTCGACGGCCTCGTAGCAGCGTCGCAGCCCGTCCGGGGCCGTGTACGGTTGATCCTCGTCCTGGTCGCGGTCGGCGTAGTTCTTGAGGCGCAGGGCCAGCGGATCAATGCCCAGGGTCTGGGCCAGCTCGTCCATGGCCGATTCCAGCCCGAACGCCCCCTCGACGTAGCCGGGGGCGCGGAAGGCCACCGTCGGGCCGGCGTTGATGTAGACCGGCGTCTGCTTCGTCCGGACGTTGGGACAGCGGTAGAGTGTGCGGTACGGGCCGACCACGTTCGCCGCCTCGCCGCCCACCATGTACGCGCCGACGCTCTGAATGGCCTCGACCTCGATGGCGGTGAGCGTCCCGTCGCGCTTCGCTCCGGCCCGCACCTTCTGCCGGGTCGGGTTGCGGTTGCCGGCCGCCAGATTCTCGGCCTCACGGTCGAGCATCAATTGCACGGGCCGCCCCGACTGCTTCGAGAGCAGCGCCGCCAGCGCCGTGTGCTTCCAGGCGATCTGCTTGCTGCCGAAGCCGCCGCCCATGAACTGCTTGACGACCCGGACGCGGTGCTCGGGCAGGCCCAGCCGCCTGGCGACCTCCTGCCGCACGTCGAAGATGGACTGGGTCGAGTCCCAGATCGTGAGGCGATCCGGCTCCCAGGCCGCCGTACAGCCGTGCGGCTCCAGGCAGTTGTGCAGGGCCGCCTGGGTGACGTACTCGCGCTCGATCACCACATCCGCCTGCGCGAATCCGGCTGCCACGTCGCCGCGCTCCTGCTCCTGCACCTCACCCGCGATGTTGCCGTCCTGGTGAATCTTCGGCGCGCCGGGCCGCAGCGCCGCGCTGGCCTCCATCACGAAGGGCAGCGGCTCGTACTCGACCTCGATCAGCCGCAGGGCATCGTCGGCGATCTCCTCGGAGTCGGCAGCGACGGCCGCCACCTCCTCCCCGATGTAGCGGACCACCGACGAGAACAGCTCGGTGTCCTTGAACCACAAGATGTCGGCGGCATTGTTTCGGCTGACGATGGCCCGGACGCCGGTCACCGCCTCGGCCCGGGTCGTGTCGATGCGGACGATCCGGGCATGCGGATGCGGACTGCGGAGCACCCTGGCGTACAGTTGGCCCGGCAAGCGCACGTCGTAGGCGTACTGCGCCTTGCCGGTGACTTTCAGGTCACCTTCGACGCGCGGCAGCGGCTTCCCAACAACCTGGAACCCTCGGTCCCGCGGCCACGCGGCCCCCGTGTTCCGCTCGACGACCGTGTACTTTTCGTCACCCTTGGCGGTCTGCTCGCGGTCAACCCGCACGACGTTCATCGGACCCCTGCCTTTGCCACGTCGGGCAACACATGCCCGTTCGTCGACTCGTCCGAGCCGCCAGCCTTACGGCTCGCGCGTGCGTCAACCATGAGCTCCACGGCGCGCTGCCCGGCCTTGACGATGTTCTGGTAGGCCCCGCAGCGGCAGAGGTTGCCGCTCACCGCCCGACGGATCTCGGTCTCGTCGGGGACGTGCGACTCCGCCAGCAGCGCGGCGATGCTCATGATCTGGCCCGGTGTGCAGAAGCCGCACTGGTAGGCGTCCGTGTCGATGAACGCCTGCTGTACGGGATCGAGGTGCTCGCCGTCTGCCAGCCCTTCGACCGTGGTCACCGAGCGGGCGTCGCAGTCGACGGCGAGCGTCAGGCAGGAGTAGACGGCCTTCCCATCCAGGAGGATGGTGCATGCGCCGCAGTCGCCCATGTCGCAGACCTTCTTGGTCCCGGTGAGGGCAAGGTCGACGCGCAGCGCGTCGAGCAGCGTGCGTCGCGGCTCCACAGCCAGCGACCGTTCTTCGCCGTTGAGGCGGAACGAGACGAGGTGCATCATCGGCTCCGGTGCGTGATACGACGGGCGGTCCGACGCTGCCGGCAGCATGTCGGACTACGGGCGGCTCTCACTGGCGCTGGCGACGCATCTCCTGCGTCGCCGGGCCACCGGACCTGACGCACTTTTCATACCGGTGCGCCGTGACGCGGCACTCGTCCGGTTCGGCGCGCCTGCCTACTCGACGCGGTCGTCAAACGTGACCAGACGACGCGCCTCATGTTCGACCAGCGCATCGTCCAGGATGGTCAGGAGCGTCTCCACGTCGAACGGCTTGGACAGGAATGCGTACACCCCGCGCTCGCCCACACCCGGGTAGCGCTCCGTCGCCGAAACCGCGACGACGGGGATCTGCTGCAGCGACGGGTCGTCGTCGAGCGTGCGAATGAGTGTCGGTCCGTCCAGGTAAGGGAGCACCAGATCGAGCAAGATCGCGTCCGGCGGATGATGTCGAACCCGTTCCAGGGCCTCGCGCCCATCGGCCGCCGTCTCTACCCGATAGTCTTCGGCTTCCAGGGTCATCGACAGGAGCCCACGAATGGCCGGCTCATCCTCCACGATCATCACCGTTCGCTGCTGACGCATCGTCGTCCCTCATGCTGCGCTGGAGTGGACACATCGTCGTGTTCTGCGCTTCTGTCAATGCTCCAGTACAGAGAGCGTTCCAACACGAGGCCGTCAGGACGACACTGCGCATCCATCGGGCCTGTCGGACGGGATGACGCACGGAGGTGCGGGCCGGGGGTGCGGCTACGTCGGAGGCGTGCCATCTGGCTTCCACCATGGCTCTGATTCAGACGTTCCTGGTGGGCGGTTCCTGGTGGAAGACGCCGCGCCAGATCTCGGCGCTGGCCCGGCGGGCTGCCACAGCTCCCACGGCCAGCGATCCCGATACCAGCCCGGCCCAGAGCAGCTTCTTGACGGCGCCAGGTGCGCCGTTCGAACCGCCGCTGCCCCCAGGAGCAGGGCCACCCGCACCCCGACGCAGGTGGGCCTGGGCGTGCTTCGTCGTGGCGTAGTCGCCCGGGGCGCGCGCCGCGCCGCGCCGATACGCTGAGCCGTTGGCCCGAGCATTTGGTCGACCATTTGGCCGACCGTCTGGCGCCACGGCCTTGCCGTTCTCACGGCGGCTGCCGGCTCCTGCGCCGGCAAGTGCTTCCTGCCGCTCGCGAGCGGCGGCATGCTTCGGCGCTGTGTTCTCGTGCGGGATGCCCTGCTGCGCCCGGTCCTGTGGGTCAAGCGCCACTGCGCCGGGCGCAGGCACGATGCGCGAGCCGTACTTGCGGGCGTAGACCTGGGTGAACTCTGCGCCGAAGAAGAGGATCTGGGCCGAGTAGTAGACCCACACCAGGAAGACCAGCAGCGAGCCGGCTGCGCCGAACGTCGAGCCGATACTGGCATGCCCCAGGTACAGGCCGATCACGAGCTTGCCCGCCGTGAACAGGAAGGCGGTGAATGCCGCGCCAATCCAGACATCGCTCCAGTTGATGGTAGCGTCTGGCAACACCTTGTAGATGGCGGCGAACAGACCGGTGACCAGCGCGAACGAGATCACGAAGTTGACGGCCTGCCAGAAGACGTTTCCACCGGGCAGCACGTTGCCGAGCAGCCCGCCGACAGCTGCGAGGCCAGCGCTCAAGACCAGTGACACCAGCAGCACGAACGCAATGCCGAGGACCAGCGTCATCGACAGGAACCGGCGCTTGATGAACGCCAGCCAGCCGGCCCGCGGATCTGGCTTCACCTCCCAGATCGTGTTGAGCGCGTCCTGCAACTGCGCGAAGAGGCTCGAGGCCGACCAGATCAGCGTCACGACGCCAATGATGGCCGACAGCGTGCTGGCGCCCGACTGCTGGGAGTTGGCGACGCTGGTCTGGATCACGCCTGCCGCCTCCGGCCCGAGCAGCCCCTCGAGTTGCCCGAAGATCTGCCCTTGGGCCGCCTCGCGGCCGAAGAACAGGCCGGCGACGACGATGGAGATCAGCAGCAACGGCGCGATCGAGAACGCCGTGTAGTAGGCCAGGGCGGCAGCGAGGTTCGCAGCCTTGTCTTCGCTCCAGTCGTTGAAGGTCTCCTTGAGCAGCGCGAGCAGGCCTTTGGGATCTCTGAGTACGGCGAGCGTGTCCATGGTCATCCTCGTCGGTGGTGCGGCCTGATCGACGTTGCCGGCCGATTCTGCCGCCGACACACGCAGGCTGCATGCCCGCCTCCGGCCGCGCCTACGTGGGGGCCCCGAGACACAACAAAAAGCGCCGGGGTGTTGGGCCACCCCGGCGCTTGCGCTTCCTGCGAGAGAGCAGGCTGACCTCTCTCGACGGCTCCATCATCTTATGACGAGATAGTCCAGTTGCAAGAGCCAGACGTGCCCCCTTTGGGCAGCTTCACCGCGACCCTCTCACCGGTCAGTTCCGGAGTCCGCCGACGCCCGGGCTGGGCGGTTCGCTGGGCGGCAACGTTGGCGGCCCGGCCGCCGGCTCGACGGCCGGCGGAGGCGTGACCGGCTCGGCTTCGTCCACCACATCGTCTGCGAGATCGTCAGGATCGCCAGGCTCTGTTGGATCGGTGCGCGGTCGTTCGATCATCAGGTGTTCCCTCACGGCGGCGCTGCGGCGCGCCCTGTCACGTCATCGCCGATCCCTCTGCACCGAACGTGCCGCGCGGCCACGGGCCGTCAGACAGTCGTGCTTCGCGCTGTTCCGTCTCCTTCGAGTCGTACTCTTCAGGCGTCTGGCAGTCGGTGTCGTGAGCGATCAGGTGGGAGCGGCTGGCGCTTCGCCGCCCGAATGAAGCTGACCGCCGTCTCGTCCAGAATGACGCGCTTCACCCGTAGCTCGGTCTGCCGCAGCAGGTGCGACACGACCGAGGTCGCCACAAGCGCTACGATGAACAGGGCAGCGATCTTCAAACCCTCCGGGCGGCCAACAATCGTGACGACGGTCCTGTAGATGAAGATCGACGAGATCAGCCCGAAAGCGACGCTGGCGGCCCGCTGCCCCCGACGGTGCGCCGAGAGCGTCACGGTGACGGTGGCCGAGGTGATCAACGCCAGCAGGCCGGTGGCGTACGCCCCGGCCTGCTGCTCGACGTCAGCGTTGAACGCAACGGTGACCAGGAAAGGCGGCTCCACTCAGAGGCGTGGGAGCGCGGCGCCCGACCTCGCGCTCGGATCTTTCCGACGCCTTGAAAGGTCCGCCGTCGCTCACAGCCGTGCTCCCCGCTCCCATATCCACCGCACCGGCTCCGCGTGTGTCGCAACCCCGGGTGACACAAGCACGCCCCGTGCCTGCTCGCAGGCGCGGGGCGTGCTCGGGCTTCCATTCTGGCACACGGGGCGTCAGGCGGGGCCGGACGGGATCAGCAGAGTCTCAACTGATTCTCGTGGCCTGTCCGTCGTGAACGACCGGGTCGGGTCACTCGACGCTTCCCCCGTCATCCCGAGCGACGTGAGCGTGCGAACGAAGTCGAGGGATCTTCCTCACGCTACAGAAGGAGAAGATCCCCACTCCGCTCGTTCCTCGCCGCGGTCGGGATGACGGACGGGAGGTCGTTTCTCGCTGCTGTCAGGTTGACGATGGGCACCGAGCAACCCTGCGATGCACGCCTGCCGAGCCACTAATTGTTGTCGGCGTCCTCGTTATCGGCCCCACTGTTGTCGGCGTCTTCGTTATCGGCCCCACTGTTGTCGGCGTCCTCGTTATCGGCACCGCTGTTGTCAGCGTCTTCGTTATCGGAGCCGCTGTTGTCGGCATCCTCGTTATCGGCCCCACTGTTGTCAGCGCCGCCGTTGTCGGCGTCCTCGTTGTCGGCCCCACTGTTGTCGGCGTCCTCGTTGTCGGCGTCCTCGTTGTCAGCACCGCTGTTGTCGGCATCCTCGTTGTCGGCGCCGCTGTTGTCGGCATCCTCGTTGTCAGCACCGCTGTTGTCGGCGCCGCTGTTGTCAGCACCGCTGTTGTCGGCGTCTTCGTCGCCATTGTCGCTGCCGTTGTCAGCCAGTGCGACGCGGCTCGGCTCGGGTACGAAGCGGTGCAGGATTGCCTGTGCGTCGAGCTGAGACGAAGTTGCCGGGCGGCTGCTGCTCCCGTGAATGAACTGCACCAGGACGGCCGTGCTGACGATCAGCATGGCAACGAACGCGCGGATCAGGTCGAGACGTGTCACGGGAGGTTCCCTTCAGCGGCGCCGAGCGGCCAGGACGACAATCTGAGAGCGGTCAGCATGACCGTTGAAGATGACAGAACTATGAATGTGAGGACGGAGATCAGGCGCGCACCTGCCGTTCCGCGGACGCCTGCCGAATCTCGGATGGCCCGTCGTGCTGGGCGGCAACGGCGCGCACGTAGAGCGTGACGGTGAATGTCGTCCCGCGCCCAGGCTCGCTGGTGACGCTGACGTGCCCTTGATGAGATTCCGCGACGCGCTTGACGATGGCCAGTCCGAGCCCGGTGCCGCCATTCCCCCGCGAGCGCGCCTTGTCAACGCGGTAGAAGCGCTCGAAGATGCGCGGCAGATGCTCGGCGGCGATGCCCAATCCGGTGTCGCGCACAACGAACGTCGCCTGATTTCCAGCCCGGGTCAGCGACAGCTCGACCCGCCCACCGGCCTGGGTGTAGCGCAGCGCGTTCTCGACCAGGTTCCAGGCGAGTTGATCGAGCCGGGTCCGATCTCCGATGACCTCGCTCGGCTGGTTCTCGCCCAGCACGATCTCGTGCCGCCCGTGGTCGGTCAGGCGGGCGCGCTCCCAGGCGCCAACCACCACCTGATCGAGGCGAACAGGCAGTTGCTCGACGACCTCGGCAGCGTCGGTCGCCGCCAGGAACAGGAGGTCCGAGGCGAGCCGCGAGAGCCGCTCCACCTCCTCACCGGCCTCACGGACGCAGTCGCGCCGCTCGTCTTCGGGGATGCCAAGGCGAAGCAGGTCGAGGTTGCCGCGAATCACCATCAGCGGGCCGCGCAGCTCGTGTGAGGCATCGGCCAGGAACTCGCGCTGGAGTGCGAAGATCCGCTCCAACCGCGCCAGCATCTCGTTGAACGTCTGAACCAGTTGTCCAACCTCGTCGTCGCCGGCCGGCCGCGCGATGCGCTGCTCGAACCGCCCTGTCGCCGCGATGTCACGGGCAACGCGGGTCACGTCGGCCATCGGACCCAGCGCCCGCGAGGTCAACCACCAACCGCCGAGGCCTGCAGCCACCGTCGCCACAATCGCCGCGATGGTCACCAGCCGCTCGACGCCCTGCCGTGTGACCTCGACCAGCCGCAACGACTGGCCAACGACCACCACACCCACGACCGGCCCCGATGTATCGACCGGCCACGCCAGGATGCGTACCTGTTCGTTGCCGACCGAGACCGTCTCGAAGGCCTCGCGGTCCTGGAGCGCGCTCGCGAGCAGTTCCTGCGTCACCGGCAGCTCGTCGCGCGGCAGGTTGGCGGACGCCGCGATGACGGCCCCACGGATGTCCCGCACCTGCACGTAGATGCCCGGCGCAGACAGCTCCTCGAACGGGGCGAGGTCGAGCAGACTCGCCTGCACGTCCTGCGGGTCGAGCCGGTCATCGTCGCCCGTCGTGATCTCCCGCTCGACCCGTGAGGCGCGCAATCGCAGGGCGGCATCGATCTGCTCCTGAACGACGTCGTCCAACGCCGAGAGCAGGAAGACGCTCATCGCGCCCACCAGCAGCCAGAGCAGCGCAGCGAACCAGAGCGCCATCCGCAGGCGGATCGGCAGGCGCATCAGCGACGGCACCGTCTAGCTCCGCCGCCGGAGGCTGTAGCCCGCGCCGCGAATCGTGTGGATCAGGCGCTCGCCACCACCGGATTCGAGCTTGTCCCGCAACCGCATCACGTGGACGTCGATGACGTTCGATTCACCAAGGAAGTCGGACCCCCACACCCGGGCGAAGATGACGTCGCGCTGAAGCACCTGGCGAGGGTGCCGCAGAAATAGCTCCAGGAGATCGTACTCGCGCGCCGTCAACTCGACGGCCTGCCCTGCGCGGGTCACGTCACGGGTGGACGGGACGAGCCGCAAGTCCTCGAACTCGAGGACTTCATCCTCCGGCGGGAGGGTCCGGCGCAAGAGCGCTCGGATGCGGGCCAGCAGCTCGTCGAACGCGAACGGCTTGACGAGATAGTCATCCGCACCGGCGTCCAGCCCCTCGATGCGCGCCGACACACTGGCGCGCCCCGTCAGCATCAGGATGGCAAGGTCGCGGTCAATCGCACGGAGGCGGCGGCAGACCTCGATCCCGCTCAGGCGCGGCATCATCACGTCGAGCACCACCAGGTGCGGCGGCGAGTCGTGCGCCACGGCGAGCGCCTCATCGCCATCCGAGGCCACACTCACGTCGTAACCCTCAAAGGTCAGCCCACGGCGCATCAGGCTCACGACCTTCGGATCGTCGTCCACGACAAGCACGCGGGCGCGCGCGGAGCCCGAGCGTGCACTCGGCTGGACGCTCATACGGTCACCCGATACGGAGCACGATTATGACGAGTGAGGCGAAACCATCGACAGGCGGCGATCTTCATGAGGGTGCAGACGGATGGAATATGACAAGTTCATGAAGGCCCGTGTTCAAGCCAGGCCTTCCAGCGAACTGCCTCGCTCACGCCTCGGACGCCAGCAGCAGCGCCTCGGTCGTCCAGGTTGGCAGGCCACAGCCGAGACAGTCGGCGTCGGCGGTCCAGATGCCGGCCTCGAGCGCCATGGCCAACGCAACGGTCGGCCAATCGCGCGGATCCCTCGGCACTCGCCGCCGCGCCAGCGCCTCGAACGACTCGTACGCGACGCTCGGCACGACGGTGACGTATGCCGCCGCCAGGGAGAGACACTTGCGCAGCACCAGATCTGCACCGCCGGAAACCAGGCGGCCGTGTCGCTCGCGGGCCGCCAGTCGGCGCGGTAGTTCGTAGGTCACCTCGTCCCAGGCGTGAGCAGCAACAACAAACTCCAGAGCAGAGAGCGAAATCAGGCTTCGTCCACGCCGGCGTGTAAGCTCGGCGACGAGCACGCTCGCATCGACAGCGAGGCGCATGCTATCTGGATGCGTTGAATGGACGGCTGATGTCGAGATCCCGGGCCAGATCCTCTGAAGTGTACCCTTCGCTCAGACTGGCATCGACAGCGTGTGCAACCCGTTCTGTCACGGCCCGTACTTCGCTCTCGTCGCGGGGCTTCACCGGAACGACGTAGGCCACGACCTTGCCATCTCGTTCGACGGCGTAGGTCTCGCCAGTGCCGATCTCTTCGTCCGTCTGCTGCGGTAGCTCGCTGATGTCGATGCGGCACATCAGCGTCACCTCCTCGGGTGTCCTGCCTCTGAGTGTACCAGCGCATCGCGATGTCGCCGGCGCTTACGCCGGCGCCTTGAACACCGCCCGGTACGTCGGCTGCTGCGCGCCACCCAGGAAGCCCCGCGGCATCCACGCCTCGACGACCACCGACACCAGCTCCCAGCCGGCCGCGCCGTAGCTGTTGAGGATCTCGTCCAGATTCTCCGCCTGCGCGGGCGAGACGCTCACCGTCTTGTACTGCCAACGATCCGCCATGCCTGACCTCCAGGTCGTGAACTCCCGGCTGCGGACGGACCGTACTGGTTCGGACGGCCTGCGTGCCACCGGCAGGGTTGACAGCCCCGCGCGAAACCCGCTATTGTCTACTCAACGAGTCGATTTCATCGATTTTGTGCAGCGTCTCACCGGCGGGCCTTTCTGGCGCTGGAGGTGGCTTCTGGCGAGTCTCGATCCGACACGATCCGAGGATCTCGACACCCTGGTGTCGGAGCTCCAGCGCCTCCTCGCGGGGATGCGCCACGGGTCCGTCACTGTGATCGTTCAGGATGGTCGGGTCGTGCAGCTCGACGCGACGCACAAGGTGCGGCTGGCGGGCGCTCCCGCGCAGCGACGGCAGGGCGGCAGCGCTCCCTGACGGCTGACGCTCGCGGAGCGCACCAACTGAAGATGCGTGCTCGTGCGTGCGCGGGCACTCCCGGCTGACCAGTCCACTGGAGGCCGAGCGGCTTGAAGAGGCCGGCTCGGCCTTTTCTCGTGTTCACGGCAGTTTCGAGGGAGAGAACGCGATCATGAGCGGTCCAACACCCGGCGAGGAGGCGACCACGCCGCGGCCACGTCCGGCCGCCGCCGTGCGCCCGGCCTTCCCGGCGGCGTCCCGCGCGGCGCCGGACTGGGACCTGGTGCGGAAGCGCAACAACGTCGAGAAGCTCAAGGCCGAGAAGCACCCGCTCGCCATCCTCGACGAGGCGCCAGCCCTCGGTGCGCTCGACTACAACGACGTCTCCGAAGAGGACATGGTCCGCTTCCAGTGGTACGGCCTGTACCACGACAAGCCGAAAATCGGGCTGATGATGCTGCGGATCAAGGTGCCAGCCGGCCACCTGACCGCTCCGCAGCTCAAGGTCATCGGCGAGCTCTCGCAGAAGTTCGGGCGGGACTACGCCGAGCTGACCACCCGCCAGACGATCCAGCTCCACTGGCTTCGCATCCGCGACCTGCCCGAGGTCTTCGCGGCGCTGGCGAGCGTCGGGATGACCTCCAAGGGCGGCTGCGGCGACGCCGTCCGCAACGTCACCGGCTGTCCCGTCGCGGGCCTCGACCGAACGGAGCTGTTCGACTGCTCCTCCGAGCTGCACGACCTCGTCAGCTACTTCATCAACCACGACGAGTACCTGGATCTGCCACGCAAGCACAAGATCTCGATGGCTGCCTGCACCGACCAGTGCAACGCGCCCGAGATCAACTGCATCTCATTCGTGGGGGCCACCCAGCCCGGGCCGAACGGCCCCCGCAACGGCTTCGCGGTGCACGTGGGCGGCGGCCTCTCGTCCACGCCACGGATCGCCCGTGACCTGGGCGTGTTTGTCGAGCAGGGTCAGGCCATCGAGGTGGCGCGGGCCATCCTCGACGTCTGGCGGCACGACCTGAAGTATCGGGTGTCGCGTGCCAAGGCCCGCCTCAAGTTCCTGGTGGACGACTACGGCGTGGACGGCGTGCGGAAGGCGGTGGAGGAGAAGCTCGGGCGCACGCTCGAAGATCTCATCACGCCGCCGCCACCGGGTGCTCGCATCGACCATCTCGGCGTCCACCAGCAGAAGGAGGACGGCAAGGTCTACATCGGCGTGCCGGTCTTCGCCGGTCAGATCAACGCCGTGCAGGCCGTCGCCATCGCCGAGCTGGCCGCATCGTACGGAGGAGACATCCGCCTGACCCGCCAGCAGAACTTCATCCTGACGGGCGTGCCCACGGGCCGCGTCGACGAGATCGTCGGGAAGCTGCGCGAGATCGGGTTCGACCTGGACGTGCACAAGCTGCGGGGCACGGCGGTCGCCTGCACGGGGCAGCCGCTCTGCAACTACGCTGTTGCCGAGACCAAGCCGAAAATGCGCGAGATCGTGGAACGGCTGGAGCAGCGGTTCGGGAACGCCGTGGACGGGCTGAGCCTGGGCGTGGACGGCTGCCCGCACGCCTGCGCGCACCACTGGATCTCGGACATCGGACTCCAGGGCACGACGGCGCGCGGCGACGGCATCCAGAAGCTGGAGGCCTACGAGGTCTACCTGCGCGGCGGCATCGGAGAGGACGCCACCGTCGGGCGGGCGGTCCTGCGGCGCGTGCCGGCCGCCGAGGCCGTGGACACCGTTGAGCGGCTGGTGGCCGGCTGGCTGGCCCAGCGGCAGGACGGCGAATCGTTCCAGGCATTCACGCGACGGACGGCAGATGAGACGCTGGTCGCGTTGGCGAGCGGCCAGGAAGCGGTAGCAGGGGCGGGGGCAGGGAGGGCGCAATGAGCGTTGAGACGATCGAGGACGCACGGATCACCTTCGATGACTGGGAGGCCGGCGAGCTGGCCGTCGAGTACGACGACCGCGAGCCGTGGGAGGTCATCGAATGGGCGCTGACCACCTTCTCGCCGCGTCGCGTTGCCGTCTGCACGTCCTTCCAGGTCGACGGCATGGCGATCCTCGACATGGCCTGGCGCATCGACCCGAACGTGCGCGTCTTCACGGTGGACACCGGCCGGCTGCCCCTCGCGACGCTCGACCTGATCCAGCGGGTGCAGGATCACTATGGGCTGCAGGTCGAGACCTACCACCCCGACCGGAACGACCTGACCAACATGATCGGGCAGCATGGCGAGGATCTCTTCCTGAAATCCGTGCCGCTACGGCTGACCTGCTGCGACGTACGGAAGGTCCGCCCGCTGGTGCGGGTGCTCGGCGACCTTGACGGCTGGATCACCGGCCTGCGCCGCGACCAGTGGGCTACCCGCTCGAACATCCGCAAGATCGAGATCGACCACGATCACGGCGGCCTCGTCAAGATCAACCCGCTGGCAGACTGGACTGAGGAAGAGGTCTGGGACTATCTGCGCGAGAACAACGTCCCCTACAACACCCTCTACGACCAGGGCTACAAGACCATCGGCTGTGCGCCCTGCACCCGCCCGGTGGAGCCAGGAGCGGACCAGCGCTCCGGTCGCTGGTGGTGGGAGAAGGGCGCGCCCAAGGAGTGCGGGATGCACTGCGCCGTCGAGACGGGCGGCTTCGAGCACGAGCTGGAGGTGATCGTTGGTCACCGCCAGTGAGCAGCAGACCGAACGCGGGGCGGGCCTGACGCTGGCGCCGGCCGAGCAGGATCTCCTGCTGCAAGACGTCCCAGCCTTCGCGCGCAACCTCAAAGACCCGGCCTCGCAGGCGCGGTACGCCGAGCTGGCCGAGGCAGTGGCCGATGGCGAGATCCCATCGCCGCTGATACGGCCACTGGAAACCATGCTGGAGCTGGCGCTCCAGTCGAAGGCCGTCCGCAATCGGCACGGCCCCGACGCCGAGCGCACCCTGACCGACCTCTACTTCCGCACCGAGCGTGGAGCCGGGCTGCGCCAGGCGGCCCGCGACGTGACCCGTGCCCTCGAAGCCGTCCAGGGCCAGACCGTCGAGAAGATCGCCGTGACGGCGGCAGCCGGCCGGCACGTCATCACGATCCACACGGACCGCGCCCATCTGACGCTCTCGGTGGGGAACAGCGGGGTGTCCGTCGACCGGGTGGAGGTCGGCGGATGACCGGCGCGGCCCAGGTCGAGAGCGACAGCGGCGTGCCCGTGGTCGTACGATATCAATACCGGTCCTGCAACGCAGGAAGCCGATCCATCTACGCAGGCAGCCCACCCTTCCACGCAGGACGCAGATGAGCAGCGGATACACGATCTGGTTTACGGGCCTCTCGGGGGCCGGCAAGACGACGCTCGGAGCGGCCGTCGCGGCGGCCCTGCGCGAGCGCGGACAGACCGTCGAAGTGCTCGACGGCGACGTGGTCCGCACCAACCTGTCGAAGGGGCTGGGATTCAGCCGCGAGGACCGCGACACGAACATCCGGCGGATCGGGTTCGTGGCGAAGCTGCTGTCGCGCAACGACGTGGTGGCGGTGGTGGCGGCGATCTCGCCGTACCGCGCCACCCGCGACGAGGTCCGCGCCGACATCGGCCGGTTCGTCGAGGTCCATCTGCGCTGCTCGCTCGAAGAGCTGATCCGGCGCGATGTGAAGGGCCTGTACGAGCGGGCGCTGCGCGGCGAGGTCACCCAGTTCACGGGCGTCTCGGACCCGTACGAGCCGCCGCTCAACCCCGAGCTGGTGCTGGACACGGACCAGGAGACCGTCGAGGCGTCGGTTGAGCGGGTGCTGGCAACGCTCGAACGGATCGGCTACGTGAGCGCCCGCAGCGCCGTGCCGGGCTGACGATATCCTCCTCCTGGCCACCGGCAGCGAGCGTCTGCGCTACCATCCAGGCATGGCCACGCCGCCCGCAAGCCCGCCCCAGCCGACCCAGCTTCGCACGGCCCGGCTGCTGCTGCGCCCGCCAGCCGTCTCCGACGCCGAGGCGTACTTCCAGATGGCCAGCAACCCCGAGTTCGCGGTGTTCGGGGCGCGGCGGCCAGCCAACATGGACGTCATGCGGCGTGCGATGGAGCGGATCGTCGCGATCCCCTGGGGGCAGCGGGCCGAGTTCGCCGTCGAGCGCGACGGCATGGTGATCGGGCGGCTCACACTCGAGATCGACCGCGTGAACCTCGTCGCAACGCTCGGCTACGGCATCGCCCGCGAGCACTGGGGCCACGGACTCGCCACCGAAGCGGCAGCCGCCGTCACGGGCTACGTCTTTGAGACGCTGGGTCTGGAGAAGGTCGTTGCGCGGGTCGATCCGCGCAACGTAGCCTCCGTGCGGGTGCTTGAGAAGCTGGGGATGCAGCGTGAGGGGCTGCTCCGCTCGCAGGTGGTGCGCTGGGGCGAACGCGCCGACCGCGCCATCTACGGCCTGCTCCGCGCCGACTGGGCCGGTCGGAACGGCGATCCCATCCCGAATCATGCGTGACATCTGCTCAGGGCGATTGCATGTTCGCTGGTGTTCCCGAAGCGCGACGAGACGCGCAGGCGGGGGCTTCAAGCCCCGACGAGGCGGCACGACACACCCAATATGCGATTGCCCTGCCCCCTCGCTCAGGGCGATTGCATGTTCATTGGTGTACCCGATGCATCATGGAACGGGCGGTCGGGGACTGAAGTCCCCGCCTACAGTCATTCAGTCGCTGCGCGACGGCCGTCGGGAACGGCAGGGACTGGTGCGACTGGAGCGTCGCGCAGCGACTGCAGGATGGTAGGCGGGGCTTTCAAGCCCCGACGCGGCGGCACGACGAGGCCATCATGCAATCGCTCCGGTTCGTGACTCAGGGCGATTGCATGTTCGCTGGTGTTCCCGAAGCGCGACGAGACGCGCAGGCGGGGGTTGAAACCCCCCGCCTACAGTCATTCAGTCGCTGCGCGACGGCCGTCGGGAACGGCCGGCACTGGTGCGACTGGAGCGTCGCGCAGCGACTGCAGGATCGTAGGCGGGGCTTTCAAGCCCCGACGCGGCGGCACG